>DASXCN010000361.1:0-1628 GCA_036491155.1 Solirubrobacteraceae bacterium
CTGCTCGGGCTCTTCGGCAACGAGGACCAGTACCCCACGCCCGAGCAGGTCAACGAGCTCGACGAGATCCTGACCCGTGAGAACAAGCCGCACGAGTTTCACCGTTACGACAACGCCGGCCACGCCTTCTTCTCGGTGGACCGCCCGGCCTACCGGGTCGAGGCCGCCAACGACGGTTGGGAGCAGATCGAGACCTTCTACGACACGCACCTCGGAGGCTGAAGCATGTGCACCTACGCAACCGTCAAGACAGAGATCGTCGGCAGCGCCAAGGGACCGAACAGCAAGTGGTTCCACGTCACCGACGGGACGGTCTACTTCGACCATCCGGTGCACGCGATGGCCGAGCACACGCTCAACATCGACTTCACCGACCCGGCCAAGGGCCCGGGGGCACGCGTGGCGGTGGAGCTCACCGCGGCGTCCGCGCGTGAGCTGGTGACCGCGATCGAGGCAGCGCTGGCCTCGGCGCCCGAAGCGCTGACGGTCTAGGACCTCCGAATGCAAGCGTCGGGGCGCTGAGCCTGCGGTTCGACCCCATCGAGGAGGCCGGGCGCCAGTGGCGCGCCCACTGGCCGGCCTCTCCGGTGGAGGCGATGATGGCCGTGACCTCGGTCATGCGCGCCCAGCAGATCCTGCTGGGGCGGCTCAACGAGGCGGTGGAGCCGTTCGGGCTCACCTTCGCGCGCTACGAGGCGCTCATGCTGTTGCACTTCAGCCGGGCGGGCTCGCTGCCGCTGGGCAAGATGGGGGCGCGGCTCCAGGTCCACCCGGCCAGCGTCACCAACCTGGTCGATGGGCTGGAGCGCGCCGGGTACGTGGCGCGCGCCCCGCACCCCACCGACGGGCGCACCACGCTGGCCACGATCACGCCGGCAGGGCGGGCGGCGGCCGCTGATGCCACCGAGGCGCTGCACGAGATCCGCTTCGGCACCGAGCCACTCAGCGACGAGGCACTGACGGCGATGACGGAGATCCTGCGCGAGGCGCGGGCGGGCGCGGGGGACTTCGGCGCAAGCGAATCTCAGTAGGGCCGCGCGATAAATGTGCGTGATACGCGCACAAAGATCGCGACCAACCACCGTCGCGCATGTGTCAAAGGACGCACAGCGTCTGAGTGAATCTACGTTTTCGTCTCGCCCCCGATGGGGGAGACTGGGCGCGTCAACTCGGATCCACGCGGCACCGGCCGGGCGGGGCAGACACTCCGAGTGGGGCATTGACATAGGCGCCAAGCCACCAAACCAGGCCAGACCTCCCAAGAGCCGGCAGCGGCAGCTGGCTTCCTGGCCTGGACAGTAAAAGGAGGGGTCCCGGGGGCGCGGGGCTCCTCCTTTCTTTGCTCAGTCCTCCCCGCGCGCCACCTGGCCCACCCAGGCCAGTCCACGCTCCATCCCCATTTGCACCGCCTCCTTGCGTCCGGCGGCCAGGGCGTCGTCGTCGAGGCTGGCCCGGACGGCCTCGTACAGCTCACCGGCCTCGCCGTCGGGCGTCCAGGAGAGCTCGTCGAAGCCGACCTCGCACACCGCCCACACGGTCGCCGCCTCCGCGGTGCGTCCCAGGTGCAGCACGGCGGCCGCGATCGTCGTGGCCAGCCCGAGCTCCTGCACCGGCATGCTCAGCGCGGC
>DASXCN010000362.1:0-2842 GCA_036491155.1 Solirubrobacteraceae bacterium
CGCGCGCCTACGCGCCGCCGGCGAGGACCCCCGGCCCATCCTCGCACGCGCTCTGGGGATCGTCGCCGTGTGCTCCGTGCCCGTCCTCCTGATCTTCGCCTTCGCCTCCCACCTCCTGATCAAGGCGGCCTTCACCGCCTCTAAGACGACGGCCGCGAACTCGCTGCTGGTGCTGGGCCTGGCCTTCACGGTGCTGGCCTGCACCTACCTGGCCATCCAATACATGCTGGCCATGCGACGCACCTGGTTCCTGGTGCCGCTGGCCGCCGTGGCACTGGCCGAGCCGATCCTGCTGCTCAACGCATCACATGAGCCCAAGAGCTTTGCCGCGGTGGTCCTGGCGATCCAGATCGTCGCCGCGGTGGTGGCCTTCGCCTTCGCCCTGCGGCCGGATCGCACGCGGGTGCCGCCTCCCGGCCCGCCCCAGCGGGTGGCCGAGGAGCGCGTCCCCGAGCCGGTCTGATCAGAACGCCGCGAACTGACGCTGGCCCGCGGCCAGCTCGGCGCCAGACGCCGCCACGAAGGTCCGGACGAAGGCCTCGACGACAGAGGGGTCGAACTGGGCGCCGGCGCCGGCCCGCAGCTCGTCCAGCGCCTGCGTATGCGCGCGGGCGGGGCGGTGCGGGCGCTCGCTGGTCATCGCGTGAAAGGCATCGCAGACCGAGATGATCCGAGCCTCCAGCGGGATCTCGTCGCCGGCGAGACGATCGGGGTAGCCGCCGCCGTCGTAGCGCTCATGGGTGGAACGCACGATGCGAGCGGCCCCGGCCAGCGCGGGGGCGGCCGCCAGGATCCGCTCGCCGATCACGGGGTGGCGCCGGACGAACTCCCACTCACTCTCGGTGAGGGGGCCGGGCTTGGCCAGGATGGTCGCCGGGACGGCCACGTTGCCGATATCGCGCAGATCGGCGGCATGACCGAGGTCCTGCAGCCAGCCTCCGCTGAGTCCGAGCTCGGCGCCCACGCGCGCGGCCGCCCGCGCGACGGCCGTCGCGCGGTCGGGCGAGTCCTCGTGTGAGGCCGCGAGCGTGGCCAGGAGCACGTCACGGGTCTGCGCCGCGGCACTGGTGCGCCGGCTGTGCTTGCGCGCGTACATTCGCCGGTCGCAGAGCCGCAGCGCCTCTGACGGCTCGGCGGCCTCCTCAGGGATCTGCGCCACGCCGCTCGATGCGGTGATGGAGAAGCCCTCACCGCGCTCGCTGAAGCAGTTCGTCCACTCGACCAGGCACAGGTCGAGCTCCTCGCCGGTGATCCCCGCGGCCAGCACACAGAACTCATCGCCACCAAGCCGGTAGGCGGTGCCGGTCCCCACGACCGCCTCGCGCAGTCCGGCCGTGAGGCGCACGAGCAGCGCGTCGCCCGCGGGGTGGCCGAAGCGGTCGTTGTACTCCTTGAAGCCGTCGAGGTCGAAGATGGCCAGCGCCGCCGGGCGGCCCTCGTCGATCCCCCGCTCCATGTCGCCCATGAGCTGGCGGCGGTTGCCCAGCCCGGTGAGGGCATCGGTGAGGCCGAGGAGCTCGAGTTGGCGCTGGGCCTCGCGCATGCGGTCGCGGACCCGCTCGTTGAGCCCCCAAGCGGTCACGCCGGCGGCGCCGGCCAGCGCCACGAACAGGGCATGCAGACCCGCCCAGGCCCACGGGTCGTGCCAGGCCGCGCGGTTATCGAAGACCGCACGGGGGTCGAGCGTCCCCATGACCCCGTGGTGGATGAGCACGAACGCGACCGCGACGAGGAACGGGACCCAGTCCTCGTACAGCGTGAGGACCACGATCACCACGAAGAAGCTGAAGTGCATCTCGATGAGACCGCCCGAGATGTCCACCAGCGCCGCTGAGCCGGTGAGCAGCCCCATCGACGCCGCCACCGACCGCCACTTGGTGGAGACCCCGTTCCATCCCGCCAGCCACGCGAAGGCGAGCATCGCGAACAGCTCCGGGGAGTACTGGAAGCCTCGAACGCCGTGTTCGGCTGCGGCGTAGATGGCGACGACGAGGATGTTGAATCCCAACAGGACGCAGATCACCTTGTGGCGCCCGCGCCAGTCCTCCAGGGGCAGGGAGCCCCCGTGGGGCAGGATCGCGCGCACGCGCGCCAGCACGGCGCGCAGGCCGCGCGCCCGAGGGTCCGACGGCATGGCGCGGCGCGAGGTCATGTCAGTGGCTTCGCGTTCAGCACGAACGTGTGTGGCTGCGGCGTGTCGAGGCGGTGCAGCGGACAGATGAAGAGCAACGCCGGAGGCGGGTTGGCGCCCGAGACGCGGTAGCCCAGCATCAGGATGTGCGGGCCCAGCGACGCCAGGGTGGCGACGGCAAACACCATGACCACGACCAGATTGGGGTGACGACGAAGCTTCATCGCCGTGGTATCGACCCTCAATCCCCCGTCCTTGAGCCTTAATCGGCCTTTCCGGCATGCGTCCAGAATCTCTGGACGCACGCCTCACGGCGAGGGCGAGAGCGGCCCGATCGGACCTTAGAAGAGACCGAGCTGGATGGTCTCTGCGGACTCCCCCGAATCCGGCCTTGATTCCGGTGCATCGGGATCCGGATCGTCGTTCTCGGGGGCTGTTGAGCGGCCCTCAGAAGGGTCGGCGACGCCGTCTTCGGCGACCTCGGGGACCTCGTGGACCTCGTGGACCTCCTCGTCCTCGAACACGGGCTGCTCGGGTGCCCCCTGGGCCAGGAGGGCCGGGATGCGGTGAAAGTCGGCCCGCAGGACCTCGAGCGTCGAGGGCGTGTACAGGGCCGCCGCGGGGTGATAGAGCGGGTAGAGCCGGATGGCGCGCGCGCCGATCGTGCGCACCTCCGGCTGCCCGTGGAGGCGGGAGATCCCGGTGTTGTCG
>DASXCN010000363.1:0-3228 GCA_036491155.1 Solirubrobacteraceae bacterium
GGGCGGGCTCGCGTGACGGCCGGCGCTGGCGGCTGGGGAGGCGCTCGCTCAGGCGGCCGTGCTCGCGCAGGCGCACGCGCGCGGGGACAGCGTCGGCCAGCGGGATGCCGCCGCGCGGCGGTTTCGGCGCCTCCGGAGGACGTTTGGGACCGCGGCCCCAGCCGTCGTCACCTTCGTCGGAGCGGCGCTCGGGGCCGAGCGGCGTGTCCTTGAGCGCGGGGAACATCAACAGCGCAACGCAGCCGAGTCCGAGCAGATGGACCCCAGCGATCCAGAGCATGAGGGCAGCCCCGCTCATGGCGCAAGGTTAGCGCACCGTTAGCGCGCTGTGTCCTGGGTCCGGAGCAATTTCTGAACGCTCCGTCCGGGCGTTTCGGCCCACCCTCGGCGTGGGTGTTTGCCGAGTACCGCGCGGGCGTTTGCGCGCGATGGCGCTACCATCGGACGCCGCTCATGGCACGCACCGATACCGCCGCACTCCAAGTCTCCCCCCGCGAGCCCGCGGGCTCACGCTCGGCGCGCCGACTGCGCCGCGAGGGCAACGTCCTCGGCATCGTCTACGGCGGCGGCGACGACCCCGTCGCCTTTCAGGTGCCCGCCCGAGAACTGCGCCACGTGCTCGCCGGCGCGGGCGCCCTGCTGGATCTGAGTGTCGAGGGCGGCGCGACCGGCCCGGTCGTGATCAAGGAGTTGATCCGCCACCCGATCACCGGCGAGACCGTCCACCTCGACCTGCTGCGCGTTCGTCTGGACGTGCGGATTCAGTCCACTGTGCAGCTCGAGCTCACCGGCGCCGAGGACTCCCCCGGCGTCAGGGACGGCGGCGTGCTGGAGCACGTCACCCGCGAGCTCAACATCGAGGCGCTGCCGACCGACATCCCGGACTCGCTCACCCACGACGTGTCGGACATGGAGATCAACGACACGCTCACGCTCGAGGCGCTGACGCCGCCGTCGACGGTCACCCTGCTCGACGACCCCGAGACCGTGATCGCCAACCTCAGCCCACCCAAGCTTCAGCTCGAGGCCGAAGACGAGATCGAGTCCGAGACCGAGCTCGTCGGCGAGGGCGAAGAGGGCGAAGGCGAAGAGGGCGAGGGCGCCGCCGAGGGCGGCGACGCCGAGTCCTCCGGCGACTCCGACTCCGACTCCGAGTAGCCCCCGGTCATGCGCCTGCCTGGCCGTGGCCGCGGCGGCGGGGCTCCCGTCGACTGGCTGATCGTCGGCCTGGGCAACCCCGGCGCCGAGTACAAGGGCTCGCCGCACAACATCGGCTTCGAGGTCGCCGAGCGACTCAACCGTCGCTGGGAGCTCGGCAAGCCGCGGTCGAGGTACCGGGGCCTGCTCACCGAGGGCCGCACGGGGATCGGGGTGGGCGGCACCGCTTCCCCGCGGGTTGCGATCCTCATGCCCCAGACCTACATGAACGAGGCCGGGACGTCGGTGGGCCCGGCGCGCGGCGACCTCAAGGTCGACCTGGACCGCGTGCTCGTCATCCACGACGAGATCGATCTTCCCTTCGCCGACGTCCGGACCCGGCTGGGCGGCGGACTGGCCGGCCACAACGGCCTCAAGTCGCTGAAGGCATCGCTGGGCAGCGCCGATTTCTGGCGCGTGCGCGTCGGGGTCGGCCGCCCGCCGACCACCGATCCCGACCGCGTTGCCGCCTATGTCCTGGGCAAGTTCAAGGAGCCCAAGGCCGACGTCGAGGCCCTCATCGATCAGGCCGCCGACGCGGCCGAAAGGGTCGTCGCCGGTCCGCCGGACCCGTGATCGCGGGTGCCTAGACTGAGAAGAGCAGGTCTTGATGCTCTCCTCTCTCCTCGCCCACGCCGATGACGATCCGCAGACCACCGCGCTCCTGCGCGAGGGCGGCGACGCGTTCGTCTCCCAATCGCTGCGGCCCTACCTCGTCTCCGCGCTGCTGGATCGCGACCCCGCCCAGCCGGCGATCGTGGTCGCCGGCGACGACCGCGCCGCGCGCGATCTCGCCGCCGGGCTGAGGACCTGGCTGGACCCCCGGGTCGTCCGCTACTACCCCAGCCGCGGCGTCAACTACGAGTCCCACCTGGCTCCGCCGCCGCATCTCGTGGGCCTGCGCATCGCCGCGCTCGACGCGCTGCTCGATTGGCAGAACGCGCCCGGCGACGCGGCGCCGGTGGTCGTGGTCAGCGCCGTCGCCCTATCGGAGAAGGTCCCTGACCCGGCGATGCGCCCGCACGGCTTCGTGTTGCGCACCGGCGACCTCATCGACCTCGACGAGACTGCCATGGACCTCGTCGCCGCCGGCTACGAGCGCGTGGACCAGGTCGACGACCGCGGTCAGTTCGCCATCCGCGGCGGCCTGCTCGACGTGTTCCCCGCCACCGAGGACCGCGCCGTCCGTGTCGATCTGTTCGGCGACGAGATCGAGGCCCTGCGCTGGTTCTCCACCTTCACCCAGCGCTCGCTCGACGACGCCGAGTGCGTGGAGGTGGCACCGGCGGCCGAGCTGGCCCTCGAGCACCGGGAGTTGGCCGAGATCGCGGCGCTTGAGGAGGCATCTGACCGACCGGACATCACCGAGCTGCTCCCGGTGGAGAACTTCCACTCCTTCCTGGAGCTCACCTCGGCCGATGCCGCGGTGCTGATCAGCGGATCCGAGGACGTAGCGCCCGCGCTGGCCGACCACTGGCAGGACGTCACCGCGGCCTTCCACGACGACGACGCCCACCACCTCTACGTGGCCCCGGATCAGATCACCGCCCAGCTCCACGAGCGCGTCCGCATCCGCCTCTCCAGCATCGATCAGGACCAGCCCTTCGCCTTCCGCGCGCAGGCCGCCGACATCGCCGCCCGCGGGCTCAAGGAGGCCGAACCCGAGCTCGAGAAGCTCGCCCGCTCGGGGTACCGGACGATCCTCACCTTCGCCCGCAAGGGGGAGGGGGAGCGCTTCGCCTACAACCTCGGGCGCCTGAAGACACGCTGGTTGGGCGAGCACGAGGACGGCGTCACCCCGATGGCCGGCCAGATCACCATGGCCGCAGCGCGGCTGCAGAACGGCTTCATCGCCCCACAGTTCCACCTCGCCGTCATCCCCGACCATCGCCTCTTCCAGCGCCGCCGCGCCGCGGAGCGGCCAGGGCGAGAGCGCCGCCGCGGCGTGCTGCGCAGCTTCGCCGACCTGCGCACCGGCGACATCGTCGTCCACGAGGACCACGGGATCGCGCGCTTCGCCGGCTTTGACAC
>DASXCN010000364.1:0-11584 GCA_036491155.1 Solirubrobacteraceae bacterium
CCGGCGGCGGGGGGCGGCCGTCGCTGGAGCAGTTCCTGCGCGACACCGAGTACTGCCGGGTGGAGTGGTGGCCGCAGCGCGGCGCCGAGCGCGTGCTGGTGTGGCAGGCGACGCGGGTCGCGCCGGAGGCTGGCTTCACGCCCCACCCCTACGAGGAGTTCACCGACCATCCCGAACTCGCCGAAGTGTTCATCTCGCTGCTGTACACGATCGTCGGCAACCTGTCCGACCTCTCGCACGCGCGCCCGCAGCTCGAGCTGACGTGTGCGCGCGTCGAGAGCCTGCTCGACCTCGAACCGTGGGTGCGCAAGCTGGGACGGATCGGCGAGGGATTGGTTCGGTTCCTGGATCACGCCGCCAAGTTCGGCGTCGAGGCGGCGATCGTCGTCCTGGAGCCGTTTGCCGACCTGATGGGGCGCGAGCTCCCGACGATCTTCCCCAAGCTGCTGGGATCGTTCATCACCCTGGACTCCGAGAAGGACGGAAGCGAGCGCAACCAGCCACAGCGCTTCCAGGACTACGGCTGGGCGGGGTTGCCCATGGACAACGGCGCCGACGACCAGTTGGTCCCCACCGAGTTCTCCGAGATCTGGGTGCCGCTGGGGCGCACACAGGAGGTCATGCAGATCCTCACCGGCTACTTCACCGAGCCCGGCGACGACCACGAGGCCTACCGGCGCACCGGCCTCTACGCATGGGAGCTCTACGGCGCCAAGCCGACCCCGATGTGGATGGCCGCTTCGCACACCGACGGCGTGGACGAGTGGCGCGATGGGGCACTGCGCGTCGACCCGTACTGGTTCGCCGCCAACCCGGGGGATCCGGCGCAGGTGTTCTATCCGGCGATCTGGGAGCTCATGCGCGACCACCAGATCCCCTTCCGCCTGCATTGGGGCAAGTTCCAGCCGATCATCGAGGCGCCGACCCGCGAGTGGGTCGATTTCTTCAAGGACCACTATCCGCGCTGGGACGACTTCCTGGCCCTCCGCGCCCAGCGGGACCCGCACG
The DNA here is from genome assembly GCA_036491155.1 of Solirubrobacteraceae bacterium. Classification (GTDB taxonomy): domain Bacteria; phylum Actinomycetota; class Thermoleophilia; order Solirubrobacterales; family Solirubrobacteraceae; genus Palsa-465. The sequence continues at coordinate 1,009 of DASXCN010000364.1, forward strand.
GCACGTTCCTCACGCGGTACTGGCGCGAGCGCTTCGGCCTCTGGGACGAGCCGGCCTCCGGAGGGTCGTGAGTGCGCCCTGCGCTCAGAGGGAGCGCAGGAAGTCCAGCAGCGGCCCGTTGACCTGCTCGGGGTGGGTGAGGTTCGAGGCGTGCGGGCCGCCCTCGACCAGCACGACCCCGGTCGACCCGGGCAGGCGGTCAGAGAGATCGTGGGCCTTGCCGGGTTCGATCGACAGGTCGGCGGTACCGTGGAAGATGATGGCCGGGCAGGTGATCTCGCCGACGCGGTCGGTGATGTCGTCGCGGTCGAAGAGGCAGTTGGTCGGCTCCATCATCGCCTCGGGCGGGAGCTCGTGCCATTTGGCGATCCAGGCTTTGCTCACCTCTGCGTCGCCGATGATGAGGCCGGCGATGGCGCCGGTGAGATCGTCGACGGGGCCGACGCTCAGCCAGGTGTCCTGCATCTGGCGGTAGGCGGGCAGGCGCTCGGGATCCTCGGTGCCCGACTGGGTGTCGATGAGGACCAGCGCGCGCACACGTTCGGGCGCCAGCAGAGCGGCCCGCATGGAGAGAAAGCCGCCCTGCGACATGCCGCCGAGCACTGCCTGCTCGATGCCGAGGTGGTCCAGGAGGGCCAGGCAGTCGCGCGCGGAGTCCCAGTAGGTGAATGGCCGGCCGTCGAACTCGGTCTCGCCGAACCCTCGCTCGTCCCAGGTGATCACGCGATAGTCCGGGCCCAGCGCCTGCACCTGCGGGGCGAACATCTCGCGGTCCATCAGGAAGCCGTGCGACAGGATGACGGGCGGACCGTCGCCGCCGGTGTCCTCGAAGCGGATCCGCTGGCCGTTGACGTCGGCAAAGGGCATGGCAGGCACTCTCCTGGGGTCGCGGGTGCGGCGCGACTCTAGCGCCTGGATCTACACGAAATCTTTATGCCGGCACCGGGTTTCTGCACGGCCTCTATACGCCGGCGGTTCGATGATCCGGGATATGGACAGGCGCTCTTACGCAGTTGTGTACGAGGTGGCCACGTCGTGATCGGGTGGGTCATCCTGGTCGCGGTACTCGTTCCGGCGCTGGTGCTGGGACGCTGGGCCGAGCGCGAGGGGCGCCGGGCGCAGCCCCGTGTCCGAGCCGAGGGCGACCCGGTCGTCCACGTGGCTTCGCGACGGCGGCGCCTCCATGCGCCTACCCGCGCTGCTGTACGCGCGCGAGGCGTTTCGCGGCCGTCGCCTCGTGCGCGGGCATGAGGTCCGCACGTGAGATCTCGACCACGTGCGGCGCGATCGCCCGCACGCCCTCGTCGGCGTCGATGCGCTGGTAGGTGAGCGTCTTGAGGAACTTGGCCACCGACAAGCCGCCGGTGTAGCGGGCGGCGCGGCCGGTGGGCAGGGTGTGGTTGGTGCCGATGGCCTTGTCGGAGAAGGCGACAGTGGCCCGGCTGCCCAGGAAGATCGAGCCGTAGTTGCGCAGGCGCTCGAGGTACCAGGCGTCGTCGGAGGTGTGGACTTCGAGGTGCTCGGTGGCCACCTCGTCAGAGAGCGCGGCGGCGTGCTGGCGGTCGGTCGCCACCATCACCACGCCGTGATCGGTCCAGGCGCGGCGCGGCGTGTCTGCGAAGCCGCTACCGAGGCGGTCGAGCTCATCGAGCTGACGGGCCACCTCGTCGATGACGGCCCGCCCCAACGCCTCTGAGGTGGTGATCAGCACCGCCGGGGAGGTGGGCCCGTGCTCGGCCTGACCCAGCAGGTCGGCCGCCACCAGCTCCGGGTCGGCGGTGTCGTCGGCGATCACCGCCACCTCCGAGGGCCCGGCCAGCAGGTCGATCCCCACCCGGCCGAACAGCTGGCGCTTGGCCTCGGCGACGAACGCGTTGCCGGGGCCGACGATCATGTCGACCGCGTCGACGGGCGCGGCGCCGTCCAGCAGCCCGAAGGCCATCGCGGCCAGCGCCTGGACGCCGCCCAGCGCGAAGATGCGGTCCGCGCCCGAGGTGGCGATCGAGTGCAGCGTGGGCGCGTGCAGCGCCCCGGCGCGCGGCGGCGAGCACGCGATCACCGTCGGCACGCCCGCGACCTTGGGGACGAGCACGGTCATGAAGGCGCAGGCCAGCATGGGGACGCGGCCGCTGGGGCAGTACGCGCCGACTGAGCTCACCGGCACCTGGCGCTGGCCGAGGAACACCCCCGGGAGGGTCTCGGCCTCGAAGTCGGTGAGCGTGTCGCGCTGAAGCTGCGCGAAATGGCGGATCTGGGCCTGGGCGAAGGCGATGCTCTCCGTCAAGGCGTCGGGCAGCGACGCGCTGGCGGCGGCGACCTGGCCTGAGGTCACCTCGAATGTCGGCGGGTCCCAGTGGTCGAGCTCGCGAGAGTAGGTGCGCACGGCGTCCACGCCGCCCCGCTCGATCTCGCGCAGCATCTCCGAGACGCGCTCGCGCACGGCCAGGTCGTTCGCGGCTGCCGGCGCCGCCACCCCGCGCTTGAGATAGCCGGGCTCGTCCATGCGGGCCAGCCTAAGGGGAGGTCGACGGAAAAACTACGCTTAGACCTCTTTCACCTCGTCAAAGCAGCGCCTTGACCCTTCAGCAGCTCCTCTACTTCCGTACCGCCGCCCAACTCGGGTCGTTCAACGCGGCAGCGCGCGCCCTGCACTGCACGCAGCCCGCGGTGTCTGATCAGGTGCGCCGGCTGGAGTCAGAGCTCGGCGTATCGCTGTTCGCGCGGGCGGGGCGCGGGCTGACGCTCACCAGTGCCGGCCGCGTCTTCCTCAGCCACGCCGAGCGAGTCACCGAGGCCGCCGACGACGCACTGGTGTCGGTCGGGCGCCGCCACGCCGCGCGCGAGCGAGTGGTGACGATGGGGACCTTCCGCAACGCCCCGTACTACGAGATCGCCGAATTGGCCACGCGCTACTGCGACCGCAACCCCGACGCGCGGCTGCGGATGCGCGGCCAGAACTCCTATGACGTCGCGCGCGCCGTTCAGGAGGGGGAGCTCGAGGCCGGGTTGGTGGTCCTGCCCGTCGACGACTCGCTGCTCGAGGTCCGGTCGCTGTTTCGCGACGAGGTGCTGTTCGTCAGCCGCGACCCGTCGCTCACCCGCGAGCCGGCCGGCGTGGCCGTGCTGGCCACCTCGCCGCTCATCCTCTACGACATCACCCATGGCTTCAACGACCCCACCCGCCGCCAGCTCGCCGCTCGCGCCCAGGAGGCCGGGGTGCTGCTGGAGCCGCGCATCGAGGTTGAGCACGTCGAGACGGCGCTTCAGCTCGTGGGGCGGGGGCTGGGAGCCACGATCGCCGCGCGCGCCGTGCTGGCGCGCTCGTCGGTGCCCGAGGGGGTGACCGCAGTCCGATTCGCCGAGCCCTTCTATGACTTCTTCGCCGTGGTCACGCGTCGCGGCGTGCGCGTCAGCCCGGCCACGAAGGGGCTGCTGGACCTCGTGGATGAGTGGGCCGAGACGGTCGCCGCGCGGTTGTGAGACCGCCGCGCGGCGAGACCGGCTCCGCGCCGCGGGGGCTAGGGCAGTGCCCCGGCGGCGAGCCCGCGGCGGACTCGCCCGGCCAGCCCGGGGGCGACGAGCACCACCATCAGCCCGACGATGAGGTAGCCGATCTCGATGAACGGGGTGCTGGCCAGGTAGCCGGTCTGCCCGATGAACACGTTGCGATAGATCGTGTAACAGACGAAGGCGCCGCCGAGAATGGGAATGGCCAGCTGCCACATGGGCACCTTCGGCTCGCCGCTGAAGAACAGGAAGCGGATGGCGCCGATGGTGGCCACGACGTAGGCGGTCAGGATGAGCACGGTGCCCACCTGCAGCGCGGAGAACGTGGCGTTGAGGACCGTCTCGCCGGCGAGCTGCTCGATGACCAGGTTGATGCCGATGATGAGCAGTGCCACGATGAGCGCCGCCTTGGGTTGTCCGTGCTTGGAGAGCCCGGCCAGGCCGGTCTTCTTGCCGGTGGCATCGCGAGCTTGGGCGTACATGATGCGCGCGCCGCCGCTGGCCACGCCGAGTGAGATGGCGAAGAGGCTGACGGTGGCCATCAGGTTGAGGATGTCGGCGTACCACTTGCCGATGTAGCCGATGCTGAGATCCGAGAAGGGAAGGCCCGCACCGTAGGCCGCGGCGCCCTTGGCGGTCGCGCCGTAGCCGAGCGACTGCGACGCGGCGGTGAGCAGGTAGAAGGCGCCGACGACCACCACCGCGGTCTTGATCGCGCGTGGGATCTGGGTCTTCGGGCTCGAGGTCTCCTCCCCGAGCGCCGCCGCGCCCTCGAACCCGGCGAAGGCCAGGAATCCGTACACGGCGGCCTTGGCGATCGTGCCGATCCCGCTGCCGTGGGGCAGGACGAGGAAGTTCCAGGTGAAGGTCTGGCCCTGCGGACCGTGACTGAAGATCACCTTGACCAGGATCACGATGCTGAGGATGGTGACCAGGATCGCACCGATGACCTCGGAGGTGAGCAGCGCCCGGGTGATCACGCGGATCTCCATGAACGCCACCGCCGCGACGCCCAGCAGCCCGATCATCGACAGCCACCACCACTGCGTTATGTGCGTGCTGAAGGCGTCGTTGATGAAGGTGCGGGCGAACAGCCCGATCTCGATCGTCGACCCGCAGCCGATGGCGATGTACGCGCCCATCAGGGCCCAGCCGGCGAAGAAGCCGGCCTGCGGCCCCAGCGTCACCCCGCACAGGGCGTAGACCGACCCGGTGTGCGAGATGTGCTGGGAGAGCTTGACGAAGCAGTAGGCGACCAGCGCGACGCCGACGACGGCGAAGACGAACGAGAGCGTCACCGCTCGCCCGATGATGAGCGCGGCGCCCGTGCCCAGCAGTCCGATTGCGCCCACTGGCCCGATGAGCCCGACCGAGAAGGCGGAGGCGTCGACCAGGCTGAGTTCTTTGTGTAGGCCCTCGCTGGGCGCGCTGCCCTGGCTGGGCGCAGTGGTGGTTTCCATTGCCCGACGCTACCCCGGTGCTGGGCTCTTTGCCAGGGCTTGATCTGCTTGATCAGTTCAAAGCTTTCCTTGGGGTCCTGGTCCGACCCCCGAGGGCCTGCCGGACCAAGGTTCAGGGACGCAGGTCAGGGGGTGTGCCCGATGCGCGGATGACCTCGGGGCCGGACGATGACTCACCGACATCGCTCCTCGGGACCGGGGGGCGCCGGGCGCCGACACGCGTCCGGCCAAATGCGACAAGGAGTGAGAAACCATGAGCCATACCATCGACCTGCAGCTCGAGGACGCACGCGTGACGGAGCTGCGCGACCTCGTCCGGGGGGAGATCTTCACCCCTGAGGACGAGGGGTACGAGGAGGCCGCCAAGGTCTGGAACGGCGCTCACCACGGATACCGGCCGTCGGTCGTGATCCGCTGCACCGGCGTCGCCGACGTCCTCGCCGCGGTCAGCTTTGCCCGGACCAACGACCTGCCCGTCGCCGTGCGTGGCGGCGGCCACAGCATCGCAGGGTTCTCGACCCTCGACTGTGGGATCGTCATCGATCTCGGCCCGATGAACGACGTCCACGTCGACCCGGCCGCTCACCGGGCGACCGTTGGCGGCGGCGCGGTGTGGGCCGACGTCGACCATGAGACCCAGGCACACGGCCTGGCCACCACCGGCGGCCTGGTGTCGACCACGGGCGTGGCCGGCTTCACGCTGGGCGGGGGCATCGGCTGGCTGATGCGCAAGCACGGCCTCGCCTGCGACAACCTGGTCGGGGCCGAGGTCGTCACCGCCGACGGGCGGTTGATGTACGCGTCGGAGACCTCCAACGCCGACCTCTTCTGGGGCCTGCGCGGCGGAGGCGGCAACTTCGGGATCGTGACGCGCTTCGAGTTCGCTCTACATGAGGTGGGACCGGTGGTGTACGCCGGGCCGATCTTCTACTCGGCCGACGCCGACGTCGACCTCATGCGGCTGTTCCGCGAGTGGGCGCCGGGCGTGTCGGAGGACATCACCGCTGTGCTCAACCTGACCACGGCGCCGCCCCTGCCGGTGATCCCGGAGCAGTGGCATGGGCGCAAGGTGGCGGCGTTCATCGCCACCTCGGCCGGACCTGTCGGCGAGGGCGAGGCCCACGTTCGCGAGTTCCGCGCGATCGCCGAGCCGGTGGCCGACCTGCTGGGACCGATGCCCTACCGGGTCATCCAGACCCTGATCGACCCATTGTGGGAGAAGGGCGTGCACGCCTATTTCAAGGCGACCAACCTCGCCCGCTTGGACGATGGGCTGATCGCGCGGCTGGCTGAGCTGCACGAGTCAGCGCCGGGTCCACAGTGTGAGATCCACATCCATCAGATGGGTGGGGTCATCCCTGCGCCGGGGGACGGTGCGACGGCGTTCGCCGAGCGCTCGATGCCCTATGTGCTCAACGCGGTGGCGGCCTGGCGCGACCCCGAGCAGGCAGCCCCGCACATCGCGTGGTCGCGCGCGGTGATCAGCGCGGCGTCGGGGGCCTCGACCGGGCGCGCTTACGTCAACTTCCTGAGCGACGCGGGTGCCGCGCGCTCGGCGTACGGGGAGGAGACCTACTCGCGGCTGGTTCAACTGAAGACCGAGTACGACCCGCGCAACATGTTCAACCGCAACCAGAACATTGAGCCCTACCCTGCCGGCAACGGATCAGGGGCGGCGTAGGGACAGGGCCTCCCGTCAGTTCCCCACGTGCATCAGCACGTCGGGGAGCTGGCGACGCGAGGTCACGTCGAGCTTGCGAAACGCGCGGCCCAGGTGGGTCTCGACCGTCTTCTCGGTCACGAACAGGGTCTGCGCGATCTCTCGGTTGGTCTGGCCCGTGGTGGCCAGCTCGGCCACTCGCCGCTCGCTGGGCGTCAGCGACTCCGCGCCCGAACGGCTTGTGGTGCGCGGCCGGATGCCGATCGCGCCGAGCTCGGCGCGGGCCCGGCGCTCCAGCGTCAGTGCGCCGCAGCGGCCGGCCAGCGCCAGCCCGTCGAGGAGTGGCGCGCGCGCCGCCGCGCGCTTCCCTGCCGCCCGGTGGGTGGCGCCGAGGTCAACGAGGACGCGGGCCTGCTCCAGCCGCGCCGGCAGCGGCTCCAGGAGCTCCAGTGCGCGCTCGAGGCGCGCCGCCCGGTCTGCGGTGGGTCCGACGAGGGCGTCGGCGCGGAGGGCCACGCCGATCGCGCGCCGAGCGCCGAAGGTCTCGGCCCGCCGTAGCTCCTCGCCGGTGAGCGCGCGCGCCTCCTCGTGGCGGCCGACCTCGGCGAGCAGGAGCCCGGCCGCCGAGCGCCACGGCAGCACCGCCGGGTTGAGCACTCCGAGCGCCGGATGGTCGAGCTCGCAGGCCAGCAGCTCGTCGATGGCGTCGTGGGGGTTGCCGGCGGCGGCGCGCAGCAGCGCCGAGGCATAGCGCAGCTGCGAGCTGGGCGAGAACTCGGTGTCGTAGCGGATGCCGACGCGCTCGACCAGCCGCCGCAGCGATTCCGGCGTCTCGTCGCGCTCCAGGCCGGCGATCACGGAGGTGCTCACGGCCAGCACGACGAACTCGACGCCCAGCAGGTCGGTGGCCAGTTCCATCGAGGTCTGGGCGTCGGCCTGCGCGGCGAGCAGGTCGCCGCGACGCGCGAGGATGAAGGCGCGCAGGGCCAGGATCGTGGCCACGGCCGCTGCCGCCCCCAGCTCCCGTGCCTGCATCAAGATCTCGTCGGCGCCGCGCAGCGCCTCGTCGAGCTCGTCGGTGGCAGCTAGCACGGCCAGGGCCACGATCGCCCACGCCTCGCCGCGCTGAGGTTCGGGCGGGAGCCCGGCGGCGATGGCCCGGTGCGCGCAATCAGCGGCTCGGGCGGCGGAGCGCAGGTACATCATCTCGTCCATCGCCAGCGTGGCCAGCGCGGTCGCCTCCAACACGCTGCGCGCGGGGCCGCCCGGATCCTTGAGCTCGGCGATCGTCGCCTGCGCGGCGCGCCGCGCCCAGGCCGAGGTGTAGCTGACGCCGAGAAGGGCCACCTCGAGGCGCTCCAGCGCCGGGCGCGCCGCGGGGTGGGTGGGGACGGCTTCGCGCAGCCGCACCTGGGCGCGGTCCAGGATGGCTGCTCCCTGGTCGGCCTGCCCGGCGAAGAACAGCATCCCGCTGAGCTCGATGGCCGCCGCGGCGATCATGTCGGGGTCGCCCGCAGCGTTGACGATCTCAGACAGGGGGAACACCGCATCAGGCGCGCCGGCGCGTGCGTGAGCCTGGCCGAGCTCGAGCATCACCGCCGTGCGCACGTCGGGCGCAGGCGGCTCGGCCAGCGCACGGGCCAGCAGGGCCGCGGCGCCGACGGCGTCGCCCAGCACCAGCGCCTCGTGGGCGGCGTCGCGCAGCAGCGCCACGACGTCCGGGTTGGCGGCGGGGTCGGTGTGCATCGCCTGGGCGGCCACTTGCCCGCTGGGCGCGCCGCGCGCCGCCAGCACCTGCGACGCGTCACGATGCAACCGCTCGCGTTCCGCGGGCGAGAGGTCGCCGTAGATCGCCGTGCGCAGGATCGGGTGGATGAAGCGCACGGTGCCGCCGGGCTCGAGGATCCCGGCGGAGACCAGCGACGCCGTTGCCGTCTCCAGATCGGCGCCGGCCAGGCCGGCCAGCTGCGCCGCATCGCCTACCCGGACACCATCGCCGAGCACGCTGACGGCGCGCGCGAGCGACGCGGCGGCCGGTGACTGGCGCGAGAGACGCAGCAGGACCGTGGTGGCCACCCCACGCGGGATCAGCGCGGCCAGCTCGCCCGCGGCGGCCACGGTGGCCGGCAGTCCGCACGCCGCGGCCTCATCGAGCAGCTCGCCGACGAGGAACGGGTTGCCTCCGGTCGCCTCCAGGCAGGCGGCGATGAAGCGGTCATCGGGCTCAGCGCCCAATCGTTGCGCGATGATGGCGCCCACGGCTGCGGGCGTGAGCGGCGAGGGGCGCAGCACCTGGGTCGCGGGATCGGTGAGGAGCGTCGCCGAGACCGGAGTCTCGTCGGGATCGAGCGGTCGGGTGGCGAGCACCAGACCGAGCGGCTGGCCCTCGAGTCGGCGCGCGATGAAGGCCAAGGCCCGCGCCGACGGGCGGTCGATCCACTGCAGGTCGTCCACGGTCAGGACGAGCGGGGCATCGCTCGAGAGGTTGGAGGCCAGCCAGTACAGCCCGTGCTGCCAGGCGTACGCCGGGTCGGCCCCACCGGCAGGGTGCTGGGCGGACTCCGGTGCGCGCGCCGGTGCGCCGGTCAGCAGCTCGGCGGAGAGCGCCGCGGCTCCGCTCAGCCATTGCTCGCGCTCGTCGTCGGTGGCGTCGGCGACCAGCCGCTCGAACAGTTGACGCACGACGCCGAACGGAAAGCCCTGCTCGAGCTCGGTGGCGCGGGCCGAGAGCACCCGGAAGCCCAGCTGAGCGGCCCGTGCACGGGCCGAATCGAGCAGACGCGACTTCCCGATGCCGGCGGCGCCCTCGATGACCAGTACGCAACCGTCGCGCTGCCCGACGGCGCGCAGCACGGCGTGCGCGCGCTCCAACTCGACCTCGCGTTCGAGCAGTAGGGCCGGCCCGGTCCCGGCGAATGTGTGCATGCGCTGGGAGCATCCTATGCCCGCGCTTCGGCGCCGCGCAATGGCCTCTGGACCCCACATGCACTCGGCGGGGCAGGCGTGATGCAAAATAAGCGTCACTACGACGCCTCAGATGACACACGTCCCGTCGCAGTACGGCGTGGCGTTCCTCGACTGGTTGGGGTGCGCATGCGCGGGCGTCCGGGAGCGCGCCCCGCAGGCGGTCCGCGCGCTGGGCGACGATCTGCCGGCGCGGGTGGGGTTCGCGGGCGCCGCCGGTCATGTCCTGGACTACGACGACACGCTGCCCGACGGGCTGGCCCATGTCAGCGCGACGTGCGCGCCGGCGGCGCTGGTCCTCGCCGCGGAGCTCGACCTGCCACTGGGCGCGATGCTCGAGGCCTTCGCCGAGGGCTGGGAGGCGATGGCCGCCGTCGCGAGCGCCAGCCACCCGGCGCTGTATGACGGCGGGTGGCACCCGACGGCCGTGTGCGGGCCGGTCGGCGCCGCGGTGGCAGCCGGGCGGGTGCTGGACCTACCGACCCAGGAGCGCGAGCACGCGGTCGCGCTGGCGCTGCTGCGGACCGGCGGCACGCGTGGCGCTTTCGGCTCAGACGGCAAGGCGATCCAGGTGGGGTTGGCTGCCGCCGCGGGCGTGCAGGCGGTGCTGCTGGCGCGGGCCGGCGCCGTGGTCGACGGACGCGCCATCCACGGCGAGGTGGGCTTCGAGGCCGTGATGGGGGCGGTCGTCCCGACCGCCGTGGCCGCGGGGCATGGCCCGGGCAACGGGACGCGGGAGATCGATCGCAACTGGATCAAGCTGCACCCCACCTGCCTGGGCACCCACGCTCCCATCGACGCGGCCGCTCAGGCACGCGACGACGGGTTCCGGCTCGACGAGGCGCCGGTGACGGTGGCCGTGCACCCGGTGGCGCGACAGGCGGCGCACCTGGATGACGTCGACGACGGGCTGGCCGCGAAGTTCTCGATCCCGTACTGCGTGACCCACGCGCTGCTGCACGGGCCGCCGCGGGTGGGCGACTTC
>DASXCN010000365.1:0-5847 GCA_036491155.1 Solirubrobacteraceae bacterium
AGCCGGGTCCCCGGAGATAGAAATCGTTGAGCCCGAGCGTCTTCTGGAACACGGTCGGGTTCTCTTCCATCGAGAGCGCCAGCACCGCCTGGCTGTTGTGGAACATGTAGTTGCGCCCCACCTGGTCTGAGCCGTTGGCCAGCCCGTTGGGATGCCGGTCGTTGGCCGAGGTCAACAGCAGACGCGCGGAGTTCGCGGCGCCGCAACAGACGACCACGATGTCTCCGGATACCTGCTCCTGCACGCCGGCATGATCGACGATCACCGTGGTGACGCTCGTCCCCGAGGCGTTTGTCTCCAGCCGCATCGCCTGGGTGTTGATCATCAGCTCCACGTTGTCGTGCTCGAGCGCGGGCCTTGACCCCGAGCACTTCGGCGTCGGACTTCGCATGCACGACGCAGGGGAAGCCGTCGCAGTTGGCGCAGCGCATGCAGGCGCTGTAGGGCATGTCGCGCTCGTTGAGCATGACTCCGCACGGGGCGTGGAACGGGTGGTGACCCAGCGCGGCCAGATCGTCGGACAGCTTCTGGATCCGGGGCTCATGCGAGACGGCAGGGAATGGGTACGGCCCACTGGCGCGCGGCTCGGTGGGATCCTCCCCCCGGGCGCCGTGCACGCAATAGCGCTGTTCGGCCAGGGTGTAGTAGGGCTCCATCGCGTCGTAGCCGATCGGCCACGCCGGGGACACGCCGTCGTGGTGTTGGAGTTCGCCGAAGTCCTCCTCGCGCAGCCGGTACAGCGCGGCTCCGTAGAGCTTGGTGGCGCCCCCGACGCAGTAATGGACCTGCGGCTGGAACTCCTCCCCGTCGGGGTAGCGCCACGTGTCGGCCGACACGTAACGGTTGTTGACGAAGACCTCCTCGGCCGAGATGTTCTGGGGCTCGCGCGGGAGCCAGTCGCCGCGCTCCAGCAGCAGGATCCGCTTTCCTGAGGGGGCGAGATGGCGGGCCAGCGTTCCGCCGCCGGCGCCGGTTCCGATGATGACGACGTCGTAGTGGGTCACGAGACCGCCTCGTATCTAGCTGACGGGATGGCGCTGCTCAGCGTCGACGAGGTCGCCGGCCCGAGCCCCTCCATGGCCAGTTGCTCGGCGAGGATGATCCGGGCCGCCGCTTCGATGAGCGCCAGGTGCGAGAACGCCTGGGGGAAGTTCCCCAGGTGACGGCCGGTCGCGGCATCGAACTCCTCGGCGTAGAGGCCGAGCGGGGAGGCGACGCGCAGCAGCCGTTCCATCAGATCGTGCGCCCGCTGGGCCTCCCCGACGATGGAGAGCGCCGAGACGAGCCAGAACGAGCAGATGAGGAACGTCCCCTCCTTCCCGGACAGGCCGTCGTCGGTCTCGTCGGTCCGGTAGCGCAGGACGAAGCCATTCTCGGTCAGGTCGTCGGCGATGGCCAGCACGGACGTGTGCAGGCGCTCGTCATCGCCGGCGAGGAACCCGAACAGCGCTGCCAGGAGCGTCGACGCGTCCAGCGCCTCGGTGTCGTAGTGCTGGCGCAGCACGCCGTCCTTCAGCCCGTGGTCGAGGATGTCGGTGTGGATCTCCTCCGCCGTGGCCTCCCATGTGGCCTGCAGCTCCGGCGCGCCCCGGATCGCCGCCAGCTTGGCGGCGCGGTCCAGCGCCACCCAGCACATCAGCTTCGAGGAGACGTAGTGCTGCGGCTTGCCACGCGCCTCCCAGATGCCCTGGTCAGGCTGACGCCAGACGTTGGTCGCGCACTCGGCCTGCGCCTGCACGATGGGCCACAGGCGACGCGGCAGGCGCTGGCTGTGCATGCAGTGCTTGAGGATGGAGTCGAGCACCGCCCCGAACACGTCGTTCTGGCGCTGGTCGAAGGCCCCGTTGCCGATCCGCACCGGATGGGCGCCCGAGTATCCGGAGAGGTCCTCGCGGAAGCTCTCGGTCAGGTCACGACGACCGTCGATGCCGTACATGATCTGCAGGCCGCCGTCGCTGTTGGGCTCGACGTCGGCGACGAACTGCATGAACTCGTCCGCCTCCCAGTCGAGACCGAGGAGATGCAACGCCTGGAGGGTGAACGTCGAGTCGCGCATCCACGTGTAGCGGTAGTCCCAGTTGCGCTCTCCTCCGGGAGTCTCCGGAAGGGAGGTGGTCGCCGCCGCCACGGTCGCTCCGGTGGGCATGTAGGTCAGGCCCTTGATCGTCAACGCCGAGCGCTGGATCGCCTCGCGCCAGCGGTGGTCGGCGAACGGTCGCGCCCGGTTCAGCCAGCGACGCCAGAAATCGACGGTGGCGTCGAGGCGCCGGCGGGCATTATCGATGTCGTCGCAGACCGCGAGACCCCCTCCCCACCCGAGCACGACGTAGGACTCCTCGCCGGCCTGGAGGGTGTGCCGCGCGCGGACGCGACTGACCTCGATCCCCAGCTTGAGGTCCGTCTGGAGCCTCATCGTCTGCCCGGCGCCGGTGGCGTCGGCGGTGTGCAGACTGCCATCGACGAGCCCCCATTCGGCCGGCACGCGGCCGTAGTCGAACGCCGGCTCGCAGATGAGCTCGATTTCGACCTCACCTTCCAGGCATTTCACCGTCCGCACCAGCATGTGGTCGGCGTCCTCGTCCGCGGGCGGGCGGGTGTGGGGCGTGATCTCGTCCTCGTGGGTGGTCGGACCCATCGTCAATGCGTCGCGGACCTCAATCCACCCACCCGGCGTCTTCCAGGTGGTCACCATCACGTTCGTGCCCGGGACGTAGTGGCGGTCGGACGGCACCGTGACGCCGAACGGTCCGAAGCGGAACAGGCCTGCCTCGCGGTCCAGCAGCGACCCGAAGACGCTGGGCGAGTCGAAGCGCGGCACGCACAGCCAGTCGATCGATCCGTCCGGGGCGACCAGCGCGCTGGTGTGGCAGTTGGACAGGAACGCGTAGTCGGCGATCGGCGGGAACGGCGATGGCGCGGCGGCGCTCTGGGCGGGACGCGCGGCGGCGGACTTGGCCTTGGCACTCTCGGACTGACCGTTGCGGCTGCGCTTGCTCTTCGGAGCGACGGCGGTCATGACGCCACCCATGGGTCGTGCCAGTGTCCGACGCCGGCGAGCAGACGGTCGGCCTCCGGTGGGCCCCAGGACCCCGGGGCATAGGGATGGACCGGAGGAGGCGCCTCGAGCAGCGGCGCCATGATCCGCCAGGTCTCCTCGACGCCGTCCTGGCGCGTGAACGGCGTGCTGTCTCCGTCCATCGCGGCGTGCAGCAGCACCTCGTACGGAGTCGGGCCCTCGCCTCCCTCCTCGGCGAACTCCATGTCGAGCGTGATCGCCTGCGGCCCGCCCCTGTCGGCGCGGTGGGCGTCGATCTCCAAGCGGACGCCGGTCGTCGGATCGAGCTTGACCACCAGCTGCCCGTCGGCGGGCGGGCGGCCGCTCGATGACATGAACCTCAGGCTCGGAGGTCGGCGAAACACCAGGCGGAGCTCGGTCTGGGTCACGGGCAGGAGCTTGCCGGTACGGATGAAGAAGGGCACCCCCGCCCACCGCCAGTTGTCGATCTCGAGCCGCAGGGCCGCGTAGGTTTCCGTTGTGGAACCCGGCGCGACGCCGTCGATGCCGAGGTAGCCGTTGTGCTGGCCGCGGACGTAGTGCTTGGGATCCGCGTCGGCCATCGAGCGGAACACGGCGAACTTGGCGTCCTTGAGGGTGGCGGCATCCGCGCCGGCGGGGGCCTCCATCGCGGCCATCGCCACCACCTGCATGAGGTGATTGACCACAACGTCCTGCAGCGCGCCCACACGATCGTAGAAGTGGCCGCGATCCGCCACCCCGAAGTCCTCGGCCATGGTGATCTGGACGCTGGACACGTGCTCCCGGTTCCAGACCGGCTCGAGCATCGTGTTGGCGAAGCGCAGGTAGAGCAGCTCCTCCAGTCCCATCTTCCCGAGGTAGTGGTCGATCCGGTAGAGCTGGGACTCCTCGATGTACTGGTGGATGTCGGCGGCAAGGGCATGGGCCGAGGCGAGGTCATGACCGAACGGCTTCTCCACGACGACTCGGGCGTGTTTGGTCAATCCCGCTTCGGACAGACCCTTGATCACCGTGGCGAACAGAAACGGCGGGATCTCCAGGTAGAACACCGGGCGCTGCGCCGACCCCAGCGCGCTCGCGACGCGGTCGTATGTGGCGGCGTCGCCGAAGTCGCCCTGGACGTAGGCCAGCCGAGCGGCGAAACGGTCGAAGATTGCGTCGTCGATCGTTTCTCCTGTGCCTTCGATGCATGTCCGCGCGTGCTCGCGGAGGTGATCGACGGACCAGTCATCCACTGACACCCCCAAGACGGGGCAGTTGAGCAGACCCCGCCGCTCGAGGCGATATAGCGAGCGAAAGGTCATCACCTTTGCGAGGTCGCCCGTGATGCCGAAGGCCACGAATGCGTCGGCCGCTTGAGGCCGGGCTCCCGTGGTAGTGCCGTCTGCCTGAGCGTCCACGACGACTGCCATGTGTGATCTCCTGACTACCGCGCGATCGCCGCCCGCACGGATTAGATGTGTCTTGGGGCCCATCGAAGCTAGGAGGCGACAGACGTCTGGGCATCATCCATTCGGGGTGATGCCTGCGCACCCAGGGCGAGCTTTGCTCGTCTCAGGATGGCAAACGATCTCGCACGCTGGCAGTTCGCGACGACGAGCATCTACCACTTTCTGTTCGTGCCGGTGACGATTGGGCTGGCGTTCTTGGTCGCCGTGCTGCAGACCGCGTGGCATCGCACCGGGGATCCGGAGTACCGCCGCGTGACGCGCTTCTTCGGAACGCTGCTGCTCATCAACGTCGCCGTCGGGGTCGTCACGGGACTGGTGCAGGAGTTCGAGTTCGGGATGAACTGGTCGTCGTACTCGCGGTTCGTGGGCGACGTGTTCGGCGCTCCGCTGGCGCTGGAGGGACTGGCTGCCTTCTTTTTGGAGTCGACCTTCCTCGGGCTGTGGCTGTTCGGCTGGGACCGGCTGCCCAAGCGTGTGCACCTCGCGTGCATCTGGATGGTGGCGCTCGGCTCGATGCTGTCCGCACTGTTCATCCTCGCCGCCAACTCGTGGATGCAGCATCCCGTCGGGTATGCGTTGAACTCCAAAGGTCAGCCGGTCCTGAACAACATCGGGGCGTTGTTCACAAATCCGACATTTCTGTGGGGCTACGTGCACGTTATCCTTGCCTCGCTGGTCACTGGCGCGCTGGTGATGCTGGCTGTGTCGGCATGGCATTTGCGCAAGCAGCGTGAGGTGAAAGCGTTTCAGCGCACCGCGCGCGTGGCGGTGCTGGTGCTGCTGCCGGTGATCCTCATCCAGATGTTCGTGGGGAACAAGCTGGGCGAGATCGAGGCGAAGTACCAGCCGGCCAAGATCGCCGCCGCGGAGGCTCAGTGGACCAACTGCCAGCCATGCTCGTTCTCGCTGTTTCAGGTCGGGGGAGGCAACAACGATCAGACCCCCACTCAGATCATCACGGTTCCGCACCTGTTGTCCGTCCTTGCCGACGGCACCTGGAACGGCCCCGTCGAGGGTCTGAACGAGCTCCAGTCCCAGGATCAGAAGCAGTACGGCGCTGGCAACTACATCCCGGATGTGTTCATCCAGTACTGGTCGATGCGCGTCATGGCCTATCTGGGCGCCCTGATCATGCTGCTGGCACTGTGGGGGGCATGGCTGGTGCACCGGGGGAGGCTCGGAAGTTCGAAGTTGTTCGCGCGCTTCGCGCTGTGGGCTGTGGTGACGCCGTTTCTGATGAACACCGCCGGCTGGCTGCTGACCGAGAGCGGCCGGCAGCCGTGGATCGTGCAGGGGCTGATGAAGACGGTCAATGCCAACTCGCCGGGGGTGACCTCCACCGATATCTGGATCAGTCTC
>DASXCN010000366.1:0-7908 GCA_036491155.1 Solirubrobacteraceae bacterium
CGCCGTCGGAGTAAGCTGCCCGGCCGCCACCTGCGCCGCGCGGTATCCGCTGGCCAGCGCGATCCCCTCGCCTGAGCCCTCGCGCCACGGGACCGCTCCGGGCAGGGCAGCCCCGGCCACCAGGACGTTCTCGGCGCCCTCGGCACGCAGGTCAGAGTCGACGGCCACGCCTACGCGCGCCATCGGCTGCTCGTCGAGGTAGGTGGCCACGAAGCGCTCCTCGCCCTCGGCGGGCACGCCGCGCAGCGGCAGGCCCAGCACGCGCTCGTGGGTGACCCAGTGCGAGTCGAGCTCGATACCGCCCGAGCCAAAGCCGCCCGAGGCCAGCACGAACCAGGGGGCGGCGTAGTTCAGATCGCGACCGGCGGCGCGCGTCGCGACCGACGTGATCCGGTCCCCATCGCGCTGAGCCGAGACGACCTCGGCGCCGATGACCAGCCGGCCGCCCGCCGCGCGCAGCGCAGAGCGCAGGATCTCGTACAGGCGCATGCCCGGCACCGACGGCGGCAGGGTGGGGATCTCGAATACGCGACGGCCGAGACGATGCTCGACGTCGGCCAGCACCTCATGGGGGTCGCGGAGTCCCAGCGTAGCCGGCAGCCCCACCGCCTCGTCGGCGCGCAGCGTCATCGAGAGCTCGGCGCAGAACTGCCGCCGCCACTTCTCGTCGTCAAAGCGCCGGGCGATCCCCAGCGTGTTCATGTCCGCGTGCTCGAGCTTGAGCTCCAGGCTCACCGAGCGGGCCTCGATTCCCGCGCGCGCGAGGTTGGCAGCACACAGGGCCGGATGGAAGTCGCGCAGCGCCGGGGTGCCGACGATGCAGACGCGCTTGAGGTTCGACGCCTCGCCGTTGGCCATCGTCTCGGGCACCAGCGCCGACGGCCGCAGGGCGCCCACCGCGGTGGGCAGCAGCTGGTTGCGCTCCAGGCTGCCGCCGTAGACATAGCCGGGGAGGGGGCCGCTGGGCACCAGCCGGGCAAACCAGGCCAGCGCCTCGGCCACGACCTCGGCGCCCACCAGCGCGTACGGGTGGTCGGGGCGGGCGGCGACGAGCTGCTCCAGGGCGGCGCCCGGAGCATCGACCCGGTCGGGCGCGTAGCCCAGCACGTCGATCGTGGCCGGCGCCAGGTGCGTGGAGCCCACGCCCTTGGCCACGACGGCAACGCGCGCCCCGCTCTGGGCCAGCCGCGTGGCCGCCACCAGCCCGGCGGTGCCGGTGCCGATGACCACCGCGTCGAAGTGAAGCTCGCCGTTTCTCACGATGGCAGGTGCTCCACGTCGAGGATCCCCTGGAAGATCCAGTCGTCGAGGCGGGTCTGGCGCAGCTGATCGCCGTAGAGGATCGGTCGCTGCCCCTTCCACCGCTCCTGTAGGAAGTCACGCAGCGAGTCGTCGGCGCCTTCGGCGGACATGCCGTCGCGGGCGTGCAGGATGCCGGCGGCCCGGTAGATGCAGAAGCCGCCCTGGCACGGCCCCATTCCCAGCCGCAGCTGGCGGCGGATGTCGTCGAGGTTGGTCGACGCGGTGCGCGTGATCGCCTCCTCGAGCTTGTGGCGGGGGACGAGCTCGCACTCGCAAATCATCTGCTCGTCGACCAGGCTGGCCTCCTTGCGCCCCAACCGCTCGCCCAGCCGGTAGTTCTCACCCGACTCCGAGCCGGGCAGCGGCTCGGTCGCCGTGGTGCACGGGCGCGTGTCGCCCAACTGCGCGACCACGGCGTTCATCGTCTCCTCGGCCATCAGCCGGAACGTCGTCAGCTTGCCGCCGGTGATGGTGAAGAAGCGCCCCACCCCGTCGCGCCGGGCGTGGTCAAGCAACGCGTGGGCGCGGGTGACGTCGCGGGAGTCGGTGCCCGTCGGCTTGGCGTCCTCGAACAGCGGCCGCACGCCGGTCCACACCCGCAGGGCGCGCGCCTGGCGGAAGCCGGGGACGAGCTTCTCCCCGTCGTCGAGCATGGCGTCGACCTCGGCCTGGTGCACGCTGTGGTCATCGGGATCGTCGGTGTTGACGTCGGTGGTGCCGATCACACTGACGGTCCGGACGGGCACGATGATGTCCCCGTCTGAGGGCATCTGGCAGCGGTTGACCACCGTGTTGACCAGGCGGTGGTTCATGGCGATCATGATTCCGCGGCCCGGCAGCACGCGGACGCCCTCGATGCCGGCCATGTCGGCCACCTGCCCCGCCCATGCGCCGGTGGCGTTCACGGTCACGCGCGCGTGGACGTCGGTCTCCTCGCCGGTGCGGGCGTCGCGCACCCGGGCGCCGGTGATCTCGTCGCCGTCACGATGGATGGCAGTGACGGCGTGGTAGGGAAGGATCCGCCCACCGCGCTGCTGGACCCCGTGGCCCATCGCCCACACCGTCTTCCACACGTCGATGTTGGCGTCGGGCACTCGGAACGCCCGAGAGATCCCGGGGTGCAGTCGGGGCTCGGATCGCAGCGCCTCCGCGACGGAGATCTCCTCGCAATCCACGCCGGTGGCGCGGCAGCCCTCGGCCAACCGATCGGCGAAGCCGGGGTCATCGGAGGGAGTGGTGACGAACATCCCGCCGGTGTCCTCGATGCAGTCGGCCGCCACCCGGCGCAGGATGCGGTTCTCGGCGATGCACTCCTGAGCCGCGCGCGGGTCCTTGACCGCGTAGCGACCGCCGGAGTGCAGCATCCCGTGAAACCGGCCGCTCGTGCCCTCGGCCAGATCCAGGCGGTCCACCAGCACGACGTCGTAGCCGCGCAGCGCCGCGTCCCAGGCGACGCCTGCGCCCGTCGCGCCACCGCCGATCACCAGGATCTCGGTGCTGAGCGTCACCATCTGGTCAGACTACCTCCGCCGGGGCCTCGGTTTCAAAAAGGGGCCGGGGGCGGCCCGCAGACCGCCCCCGAATCCGATACTCAGACGCGCGTCGGCTCGCGTCAGTCAAACCAGTCGAAGGTCCGGGTGACGGCCTTCTTCCAGTACTTGAAGTACTCGTCGCGCTTGTCCTGCTCCATCGTGGGCTCCCAGCGCTTGTCCTCGGCCCAGTTGTCGCGGACCTCCTGCTCGGAGTCCCAGAAGCCGACGGCCATGCCGGCGGCGTAGGAGGCGCCGAGCGCCGTGGTCTCGGCCACCTCGGGCCGGATGACCGGGACGCCCAGGATGTCGGCCTGGAACTGCATGAGCAGGTCGTTGGCGACCATGCCGCCGTCGACCTTGAGCGACTCCAGGTTCACGCCCGAGTCGCTGGCCATCGCATCCATGACCTCGCGGGTCTGATACGCGGTGGCCTCCAGCGTCGCGCGGGCGATATGGCCGTGGTTGACGTAGCGCGTCAGCCCGGCGAACACGCCGCGGGCGTTGGACTTCCAGTACGGCGCGAACAGGCCCGAGAACGCGGGCACGATGTACAGGCCGCCGTTGTCGTCGACGGTCTTGGCCAGCTCCTCGACCTCGGGGGCCGCCTGGATCATCTTGAGGTTGTCGCGCAGCCACTGCACCAGCGCTCCGGTGATGGCGATCGATCCCTCCAGCGCGTACACCGGCTTGCGGTCACCGATCCGGTAGCACACGGTGGTGAGCAGGCCGTTCTTGGACTGCACGGCCTCCTCGCCGGTGTTGAGCAGCATGAAGTTGCCCGTGCCGTAGGTGTTCTTGGCCTCGCCGATGTCAAAGCAGGCCTGCCCGAAAGTCGCCGCCTGCTGGTCGCCGAGATCCCCGGCGATCTGCACACCCTGCAGCTTGCCGCCGGAGCGGACCTCGCCGTAGACCTCGGAGGAGGCGTGGATCTCGGGGAGCATCGACTCCGGGACGCCGATCGTCGAGGCGATGCCGCTGTCCCACGCCAGCGTCTCGAGATCCATCAGCATGGTGCGGCTGGCGTTGGTGACGTCGGTGTAGTGCTTGCCGCCGTCGGTTCCGCCGGTGAGGTTCCAGATCAGCCAGGTGTCCATGTTGCCGAACACCAGGTCACCGGCCTCGGCCTTTTCCCGGGCGCCGTCGACGTTGTCGAGGATCCAGCGCACCTTCGGCCCCGAGAAGTAGGTCGCCAGCGGCAGGCCCACCGTCTCGCGGAAGCGGTCCTGGCCGCCGTCGGCCGACAGTTCGTCGACGAGCTTGTCGGTGCGGGTGTCCTGCCAGACCAGCGCGTTATGCACTGGTTCGCCGGTGGTGCGGTCCCAGACGAGCGTGGTCTCACGCTGGTTGGTGATGCCCAGGGCGGCGATGTCGTCGGCAGACGCGCTGGCCTTGTCCATGGCCTCGTCAATGACCTCCTGGCACCGTGCCCAGATCTCCTTGGCGTCATGCTCCACCCAACCCGGCTTGGGGTAGATCTGCTCATGCTCCTTCTGCGATACGGCCACGACCTTGCCCGAGTGGTCAAAGATCATCGCCCGGGAGCTCGTCGTGCCCTGGTCCAGTGCAACGCAATATTTCGGCATGTGGTTCCTTTCAGTCCGCCAGCGCCTCGGCGGCGCTCTTGAAGAGGTAGAACGTGGAGGTCGCGCCGGGATCCTGGTGACCGGCTGAGCGCTCACCCAGGTAGCTGGCGCGTCCCTTTCGCGCGACGAGCGGCGTCGTCGCGTTCATACCCTGCTCGGCGGCCGTGACCGCTGCGCTGAGGCCACTGTCGAGATCCGATGCCTGCTCGAGTGCCTCGACCGCGGGCAGGAGCGCCTCCAGCATCGTCTTGTCGCCAGGCTGCGCCTTGCCACGAGACTGAACGCCCTCCATGCCCTTACGCCACGCTGCGGCGAAGGCCGGGAGATCAACCTCGGCTTGCCCGGCCAGCGCCGCGCCCATCTGCAGAAACAGGGTCCCGTACAGGGGACCGGCGGCGCCACCGACGCTGGAGACCAGCGCCATGGCCACCGTCTTGAGCACGGCGCCGGGGTCCGGCTGCTCGGCGGACTGGAGCTTCTCCAGCGCCTTCTGCATGCCGCGATTCATATTCGTCCCGTGATCGCCGTCCCCGATCGCGGTGTCGAGACGGACCAGCTCCTGCCGGTGCTCGCCCATCTCGCCCGCGAACCGGGTTATCCAGTCCAGCGTGGTGTCGCGGTTGATTGCCACGGCCGTGGTCCCCTACGTGGCCTAGGCGCCCCAGCGCAACGCCGGGGTGTTCACCGGAGCGTCCCAGTAGCGGACCATCTCGTCGTCGAGCTTGACCAGGGTGATCGAGCAGCCCTGCATCTCCAGTGAGGTGATGTAGTTGCCGATCAGGTTGCGCTCTATGGTGAGGCCGTGCTCTGAGGCGATCTTCGCCACTTCGGCGTAGACGATGTAGAGCTCCAGCAACGGCGTGCCGCCCATGCCGTTGACGAAGGCCAGCACCTTGTCTCCCGACGAGAACGGCAGGTCCTCGAGGATGGGGGTCGTCAGGCGTTCGGCGACCTGGGAGGCCGGGCCGATCTTCTCGCGGAAGCGCCCCGGCTCGCCATGGATCCCGATCCCGATCTCCACCTCGTCCTCGGCGAGCTCAAAGCTGGGCTCCCCCGAGGCCGGGGTGATGCACGGGGTCAGGGCCATGCCCATCGAACGTCCCTGGGCGTTGACCCGGCGTCCCAGTTCCGCAACCTCGTGAAGGTTGCGACCGTCGTCAGCCGCTCCCCCACAGATCTTCTCCACCAGCACCGTGACCCCGACCCCGCGACGGCCGGCCGTGTACAGCGAGTCCTCCACGGCCACGTCGTCGTTGGTGAGGACGGTCTCGACTTCGATGTCGTCGCCCTTGCCCATCTCGGCGGCCATCTCGAAGTTCATCACGTCGCCGGTGTAGTTCTTGACGATGTGAATCACCCCAGCGCCACCGTTGACGGCCTTGGTCGCCTCCAGCATCTGGTCAGGGGTGGGCGAGGTGAACACCTCACCCGGACAGGCCGCATCGAGCATGCCCGGGCCGACGAATCCGCCGTGCATCGGCTCATGTCCTGAGCCTCCGCCCGAGATCAGCCCCACCTTCCCCTGCACCGGGGCGTCGGCGCGGACCACCATGTAGGGGTCAAACGTCACACGGACACGATCGCCGTGTGCCGCTTGGACCCCGCGCAGGGCGTCCGCGACCACCGCGTCGGGCGCGTTGATCAGCTTCTTCATGTCATGTCCTCGCTAGCCGGGGTAGAACGCGCCGTACAGCAGCGCACCGATGGCGCCGCCGATGAGCGGCCCCAAGACAGGCACCCAGGCATAGCTCCAGTCAGACGGGCCCTTGCCGGGAATCGGCAGGATCGCGTGCATGATCCGCGGCCCGAGGTCGCGTGCCGGGTTGATCGCGTAACCGGTAGGTCCACCGAGGGACAAGCCGATACCGACGACCAGGAACGCCACCAGCAGAATGCTGAGCCCGCTCGTGCCCGTGGCGGTGAAGGTACCCATCGCCAGGATCCCGAACACCAGGACGCACGTGCCGATGACCTCGGTCACGACGTTCCAGAAGTAGTTGCGGATCGCCGGGCCGGTCGAGAAGACGGCGAGCTTGAGGCCCGGGTCCTCGGTCTCGGACCAGTGCAGGTAGTACGCCGCCCACACCAGGACCGCGCCGGTCATGGCGCCCAGCATCTCGCCGATCCAGTAGTGCCACGCCTGGCCGCCGGTGATGCCTCCGTTGATCCAGACCCCGAGGGTCACCGCGGGGTTCAGCTGGCCGCCGGAGAACTTGCCGACTGAATACGCGCCGGCCATGACCGCGAAGCCCCAGCCGAACGTGATGACGATCCAGCCGGAGTTCTGCGCCTTTGACTTGTTGAGGAGCACGGCGGCAACCACTCCATCCCCAAGCAGAATCAGGAGCGCGGTCCCGATCCATTCAGAGCCAATGATGCTCAAGTCTCTCTCCCTCCTGAGCAGTACGTATGGACGGCGGCGATACTATCCGCGGCGGTTCGACAATGTCAAACCGGGTTCAAAACACTGATACCCGGTTCGTCATCGAGGCGAGGCAACGTGGAGAGTTTCGGCGGGGGGTAGGAGACGAGTGCCCGGCAACATCCAGTCCATCGAGCGCGCGGCAGCGATCCTGAGGCTGCTCTCGGGGCGGACGCGCCGGCTCGGGGTGGTGGATCTCGCCGGCGAGCTCGGCCTGTCCAAGGGGACCGTGCACGGGCTGCTGCGCACGCTGCAGCACGTTGGCTTCGTCGAGCAGGACCCCGAGACGGGCAAGTATCAGCTCGGCGCCGCGCTGCTGCACATGGGCTCCAGCTACCTGGACGGCAACGAACTGCGCACCCGCGCGCTGAACTGGTCAGACTCGCTGGCGGCGCGCACCCAGGAGGCGGTGCGCATCGGCACCTTGCATGAGGGCCAGGTCCTCATCGTGCATCACGTGTTCCGCCCCGACGACAGCCTCCAGACCCTCGACGTGGGCTCGCTCCTGCCCGCGCACGCCACCGCTCTGGGCAAGATGCTGCTCGCCCACCACCCCTACGTGGCGGCCGAGGTGGCCGGCAACGGACTGGCGTCGTTCACCGACACGACGATCTGCGATCACGAGCGGCTCGAGCGCGAACTGGCGCGCACCCGCGAGCGTGGCTGGGCCGCGGACGTCGGCGAGCTCAACCCGCGACAGGTGTCGCTGGCGGCGCCGATCATGGATCGCAGTGGCCTCACGGTTGGCGCGATGGGTATCTTCGGTCCACCGGAACGGCTGCTGGTGGCTCGACAGCCGCGAGGGGAGCTGTTGGCCTACGTGCGCGAGGCGGCGCGGGCCGTATCACGTGAGCTGGGCGCGATTCCGTGGTGAGGGAGAGGTGGCGTTGAGAGAGCGATACGTGGCGGCAATCGACCAGGGCACCGCCTCATCGCGGTGCCTGGTCTTCGACCGCTCCGGTCGCATCGTCTCGGTGGCCCAGAAGGAGCACCATCCCATCTATCCGCGCCCCGGTTGGGTCGAACACGACCCCGAGGAGATCTGGCGCAACGTCGAGGCCGTGGTGGG
>DASXCN010000367.1:0-1840 GCA_036491155.1 Solirubrobacteraceae bacterium
GCCCGGAGGTCTGACAAACGGCGCAATTTGCGGCCAGAGGTAATGCTCGAGACCCTCGCGCATGACGCGGTACGCCTGGTTGAGAGTGCGCTGCTGCCTCAGCCCGTGCCAGGCGGCGTAGGAGGCCACGAGCAGACCGACAGACCAGACGACGACCGCTGCCGCGGCAAACGGGACGTCGACGTTCTGGCTTCCACCGGTCTTGAGCAAGACGCCGAGGAGGGTCAGGAACACGCTGGCGGCTCCGCCGTTCAGCGCGGCCAAGCGGATCACCACGGCTTGCTCGTAGGCGCTGGCCGCCTGGTTGAGCATCAGCTCGTGCGCTCTCACGGCCTTGTAGAGCTCGAGCGCATCAGGGCTCGGCTGTGGCGGCGGAGAGCGGGTGGGCTCGGGTCCCAGCGAGCCTGACATGGGCAGACTCTATCCGCGCAAGCGGGTGACGCGGTACGGCTAGCCCTACCCCAGCGCGCTGATCCGCTCGACCAGCAGCGAGAGGAAGCGGTCAGCGTCGATGCCCGTCGCCACGTGGTGCAGCGGCAGCCAGTCGGTCTGGCGGCGCAGGTCGGCGTTGGTCCGCCCGCGCGAGAGCTCGCCCCCGGTGTCGATCTTCACCGCGCACCGGGTCACCTGCAGCAGCGACCCGTCGATCACGTGGGCCACAGCCACGGCGTCGTGCACCGGCGCGCCGGTCCAGCCGTAACGCTCGCCATGGATGGAGAGGAAGAAGCGGTACAGGTCAGCGATGAGCTTGCCCGGTGCGCCGGTGCCCTCCAGCGCTTGGAGGTGGTCCGGCGTGAGCAGCGCCTGGTGGGTGACGTCGAGGCCGACCATCGTGAGGTCGACGTCCGTGGAGAACACGCGGTGGGCCGCCTCGGGGTCGCCCCAGATGTTGAACTCGGCGGCCGGGGTGACGTTGCCCTCGCCGATCGAGCCGCCCATGAGCACGATCCGCTCGATGCGATCCTCGATGCCGGGGTAGCGGGCCAAGAGCAGGGCGATGTTGGTGAGCGGACCGACGGGTACCAGTGTCACCGGGGCCGCCGCGGCCTCCAGGGTCGCCGCCAGCCAGTCCACGGCATGGGCGTCGAGGGGGGCGCGGCTCGGCGCCGGCAGCTCGGCGCCCTCCAGGCCGGTCTCGCCGTGGATGTCGGCGGCCACGTGCAGCTCACGCATGAGCGGCCGGTCGGCGCCTGCGGCCACCGGCACGTCCGCGCGGCCGGCGCAGTCGAGGACCCTGATCGCGTTCGCCGTGGTCTTGGCCAAGGTCTGATTGCCGGCCACCGTGGTCACGCCCAGCAGCTCCACCTCGTCGCTGGCCAGCGCCAGCAGCAGCGCCGCCGCGTCGTCATGGCCGGGATCGCAGTCGATGATGATCGGTTTCACGGCGCGGATACTACGTGCCGGGTAATCGACCAGCCGCGCCCGCGCTGGGAGTCTCTCGCCTCGTCAACGACCTACCCAGGAGGCCCTCATGGCTGACACGGACACGATGGTGCACGGCTATATCGCGATGTGGAACGAGACCGACCCCGACCGGCGGCGCGCGCTCGTCGCCGAGACGGTGACCGACGACGCCGACTACGTCGACCCCGTCATGGAGGGCACGGGCGTCGACGGGATCACCGAGATGATCGGCGCCGCGCAGACGCAATTCCCGGGCCACCGCTTCGCCCTGGTTTCCGGGCCCGAGGCGCACCACGACCGCGTGCGGTTCACGTGGTCGCTCGCCGCCGACGGCGGGGCGCCGGTGGCGCTCGGGGTGGACTTCGTCAACCTCGCCGGCGACGGCCGCATGCGCTCGATCACGGGTTTCCTGGAGCCCGCCGCGACGCAGTGAGGC
>DASXCN010000368.1:0-6698 GCA_036491155.1 Solirubrobacteraceae bacterium
CAGGTTCCCGTCCGGACCGATCTCGGCCCCCGCCAGCAGCTCCGCCGCGCGGGCCGTGGCGGCATGCGCGGCCCGCTGCGCCGCCCGGATGCCGTCGAGCTCGGCGCCCGCTTTCACCCGGCGCCGCGCGGCCACGGCGTCATCGTCGACGGTGAGCACGATCCCGTCCGCGCGCAACCGGTCCGCGATGGCCAGCGGGAAGTCTCCGGGGACGACTGCCTCGCCGATGCCCAGTCGACGGACGGCCCGCAGCACGACCTCGCGTTCGGCGCCCAGCCGATCCATCCCCTCCTCCACCAGCGTGCGCATCCCCAGATCGTTGAAGTCCAGGATCTCGGCCTCGGGCAGAGCGGAGGCGATACGGTCGCGCTCCAGCCACGAGGTGAGGATCGTCCTGCGGTCGTCGACCTCGGCGAATAGCAGGCCGTCACCGATGGCCAGGGGGATCTCGTGGCGGACCGCCGGGGAACGCTCGGTGTCGCCGTAGAGGAGCAGCGCAGGCACGGCCTGCACGATACGGACGCGACGGGGTCAACGCTTGCGGGATCGTCGGGGTCGTCCAGCGAGCCCGATGCGATCGCGCGATGCAGTGACGGCATCGCTGAGCACCGACTGTGCGTACTCACACAAACGTCATGGTCGCCCGCGCTATAGGCTCACACCAATCCGGAGGCTGAGAGAGGGGTAGAGCGATGGGCGACTCGATCGTGGTGGGCACCGATGGATCCGAGACCGCCAAGCAGGCGGTCACTGAGGCGGTACGGCTGGCCAAGGCACTGTCGGCGCCGTTGCACGTCGTGTCGGCGTATCAGCCGATGCTGGCCAAGGTGAGCGGGGCGCCGGAGGGCGCCGCCAAGGTGTGGCAGCCGCTCCCCGACGACGAGGTGGACCGGATCCTCAACGAGGCCGTCGCCGGAGTCCGGATCGCCGGGTTGGAGGCGAGCGCCCACGCTGTGCGCAAGGATCCGGCCGACGCGCTGATCGAGGTCGCCGACGAGGTCGGGGCGTCGATGATCGTCGTCGGCAGTAAGGGAATGCACGGCGCCCGCCGCCTCGCGTTGGGCAACGTGCCCAACAAGGTCTCCCATCACGCGCACTGCAACGTGCTGATCGTCGCCACCGGCGCCCAGCACTAGCCCCGGGTCACAAGAGCCCCACATACCCGTCGCCGGGCCACGGCGGCGGCTGCGTCGGCATGGCCGCTGCTAGGATAGTGCTTGCCAGCAAGCAAGTATTCCTCACGAAAGGCAGAATGGCCCCCTCCGCAACCGCCCTTGACCTCGACACCGCCTCGCGGCTGCGGATCGCGATCGCCCGGCTGTCGCGGCGGCTGCGGACCACCGCCGCCGGCTCGGCGGCCGGTCTCACCCCGACCCGGATCTCGGTGCTCCTCACGGTCGTCCGGGAAGGTCCCATCCGTCTCTCTGTCCTGGCCGAGAGCGAGAGCCTGAATCCCACCATGCTCTCGCGCGTCATCGCCGACCTGGGCGACGCGGGGCTGGTGGCCCGCACCAGCGACGACGGTGACCGTCGCGCCGCCTGGGTAGAGGTCACCGACAACGGCCGCCGACTGGCGCAGCGCATGCGCCGCGAGCGCACCGACGCCGTCAACGAGGCCATGGAGGGGCTGTCGCCAGCCGAGCGCCATCTGCTGGAGGACGCGCTGCCCGCGCTGGAGCATCTGGCCGAGCAGTTGAATGACCGTCGCCCATGACGCGCGTCATGCGCGCGGGCCGCGTCACCTTCGCCGCACTCTCGGTCCCCAACTACCGCCGTTACTACGGCGGCCAGTCGATCTCGCTGATCGGCACGTGGATGCAAATGACCGCCCAATCGTGGCTGGTCTACACGCTCACGCACTCCGGGACAATGCTGGGCGTCATCATCGCCCTGCAGACCTTGCCGGTGCTGGTCCTCGGCCCCTACGGCGGCGTCGTCGCCGACCGGGTCGACAAGCGGCGCCTGATGATCGCGCTGCAGAGCGCCATGGGCGTCCAGGCCCTCATCCTCGGGCTCCTCACGGTCACGGGAGTGATCCAGGTGTGGGAGATCGGGATCCTCGCCGCCGTGCTGGGTCTCAACAACGCCTTTGAGAACCCCGCCCGCCAGTCCTTCATGATGGAGCTCGTCGGCCCCGAGCACCTGCGTAACGCGGTGAGCCTCAACTCGGTGCTGGTCAACGTCGCCCGGTCGATCGGCCCCGCCGTGGCCGGAGTCCTCATCGCGACCGTCGGCGACGGCGTGTGCTTTCTGACCAACGCCGTGAGCTTCATCCCGGTCGTGTTCACGCTGACCTCCATGGACACCACCAAGCTGGCCACAGCCACCCCCACGCCGCGCGCCCGCGGCCAGCTACGTGAGGGGCTCCGCTACATCCGCTCCACCCCGACCCTCGCCGTGCCCCTCGTGATGATGGCGGTCGCCGGCTGCCTGACCTACGAGTTCCAGGTGTCGCTTCCTGTGATGGCCGACCGCGGCCTGCAGGCCGGCGCCACCGGCTTTGGCCTCATGACCGCGGCGATGGGCGTCGGCGCCGTGCTCGGCGGACTGTTGGTCGCCGCCCGGGGCAAGACCGGGCTGCGCCCGCTGACGATCGCCGCACTCGGCTTCGGCACGGCGCTTTCGCTGGCCACGGTTGCGCCCAACCTGCCGCTCGAGCTGGTCGCGCTCGGCATCGCCGGGGCCGGGAGCATCGCCTTCATGGCGGTGGGCAACTCCACGCTCCAGCTCAACGCGGCCCCCGAGATGCGCGGCCGAGTCATGTCGTTGTGGTTCGTCGCCTTCCAGGGCTCGACACCGCTCGGCGGCCCGCTCGTGGGCGTCACCATGGCCACGATCGGCCCACGCGCCGGGCTCGGCCTCGGCGCCTTGGTCGCCCTCCTGGTGGCTTTCGGAGGCGCGCTGGCCATCCGGCGCCTCGGCGTGTCGCCGGCGACCGGCGCCGGCGCGGGCGCCGTCGCCCGCGCCTGATCGCGGTTCCTTAGATTCGTTGTCGACTTTCAGCGGCGTCGTTCGACGCCTGAACGTACCGGCAACTCACATCAAGGAGCACACCATGCGACGGATCGTCGTCACCGAATTCATCTCCCTCGACGGGATCGTCGAGGACCCCGGCGGAGCCGAGGGCTTTCGCCACGGCGGCTGGTCGTTCAAGTTCAATGACCCCGACGGGATGAAGTACAAGCTCGACGAGACCATGGATCACGAGGCGATGCTCCTGGGCCGGGTCACCTACGAGGGATTCGCCCAGGCGTGGCCGGACCGGACCGACGACGTCGGCTTCGCCGACAAGATGAACGCCATGCCCAAGTACGTGGTCTCCAAGACGCTGACGAAGGCCGACTGGAACAACTCGACGATCCTCAGCGGCGACCTCGCGCAGGAGGTCGGCGCGCTCAAGGAGCAGGACGGCGGCGACATCCTGGTCGCCGGCAGTGTCAGCCTGGTGCGCGGCCTGACCGACCTCGAGCTCGTGGACGAGTACCGCCTGATGATGTTCCCGATCGCGCTGGGGGACGGCAAGCGCCTGTTCGAGGGCATCATCGACGCTGCGACGCTCAGCCTGGCGGACGTCAAGCCGCTCAAGACCGGGACGGTCATCCTCACCTATCGCCGCGCATAGGCGTCGGCGTGGGGGCGCGCGTCGGCGTGGGCTACCCTCCCCCGCTTGGCTGGCCAACCCCTCCCCACCTTCGACCTGCAAAGCCACTCGGTGCACTCCGACGGCGCGCTCTCGCCCGCCGAGGTCGTGGCGAGCGCCGCCGCCGCCGGGGTGGCGCTGTTCGCACTCTCTGATCACGACACCACCGAGGGCGTGGCCGAGGCGGTCGCGGCGGCGGAGCGGGCAGGCATCGGACTGGTGACGGCCACCGAGATCACGGCACTGTTCGATGGCCGCCAGGACCTGCACGTCCTGGGCTACGACATCGATCCGGACGATCGCGCACTGGTGGCCGCGCTGTCGCGCTCGCGTGGGGATCGCGAGAACCGTGCCCGCGCGATGATCGAGGCGCTGACCGCGCGAGGGTTCGCCGTGGACGAGGAGATGCTGGCCCAGCGCTCTGCCCAGGGCCAGTCGATCGGCCGGCCCCACCTCGCCCGCGCGGTGGTGAGCCGGCCCGAGAACCGCGAGCGCCTGGCCGCGGCCGGCCTGCTGGACCCGACCGCGTTCCTGGTGGCGTACCTGATCGAGGGTCGCCCGGCATTCGTGCCGCGCGACGCGCCCAGCGTGCCCGAGGCGATCGAGCTCATCCACGGCGCCGGCGGCGTGGCGGTGTGGGCGCATCCCTTCTGGGACATCGAGCCGGCCGAGACGGTGATCGAGGCGCTGGAGCGCTTCCAGGCCTCCGGCCTGGACGGCGTGGAGGCGTTCTACGTCACCCACACCGAGGAGCAGACCCGGCTGCTGGTCGGCCACGCCGCGGAGCGGGGCCTGCTCACCACCGGCTCGTCTGACTTCCACGGGCCCGAGCACCACACCTTCTCGCGCTTCCGGGCGTTCTCCACGTACGGGCTCCAGCCGGCGCTCGGGCGGCTCGCCGGCTGAAGGCCGCCGCGATCGTGGCCGGACGACCCCGACGGCCTCCACCCGGCGACCCGTGCTACAAGTAAACTCATAAGTTTACTTATACAATCCGGTCATCCCCTCTTGGGGGTCCGCGCGATCACGTAGGTGTGCTTGGGGGCGGTGAGGACGAGGACGCGCTGGCCGGCCTTGACGTCAGAGAGCGTGGCCGTCTGACGGTTGTCGCGGACCACGGCGCCGGTGGGAACCGTGACGGTCACGGTCTTGTAGGTCGCCTGGCGCGTGCCCTCGGCGATCGTCAGCTGCTGCCCGCTGACCGCGTCGACCTTGCCGCGCGCGAAGGTGACGTTCGCGAAGCCGTTCGCGGTGCGGACGACCGCGGAGCCCTGGACGGCCCGCGACAGGCGACGCAGGCCGCGCGCCCGCATCTCGACGTGCTTGGCCGGGGACGACGTGGAGTGGCTGGTGCTCGGGGCGGCGCCGGCGGAGGCGATGGCGCTGATCGCGGCCCCGACCGCGACGCAGCAGACCGCGACCAGCAGGAGACGCGAATGCCTGCGGATGGTTGTCATGAGCTCTCGGACCTCGCTTTCTCGGAGTGATCTCAAACTGCCCGGTCACTGTGGCGGGGGCCTGAAAGGAACACGTCAGGCAAAGGTCAGCTGCGTGTAAAACTCGCTGCGCCGCCCCTCGGGGCGCACCTACGATTGCCCCATGCCGACGACGGTCATGGTGGTGGAGGACGAGCCCAACATCGGGGCGCTGGTCCGCACCTACCTGGAGCGCGCCGGCTATCGGGCCCTGTGGGTGCGCTCAGGCGAGGAGGCGCTCACCGAGCTACGTCGTCACCCCATAGCCCTGGTCATCCTCGACATCGGCCTGCCCGGAATCGACGGCTTCGAGGTGTGCCGGCGCATCGCCGGTGAGGTCCCGGTGATCATGCTCACCGCGCGCGACGAGGAGGCCGACCGGGTCGCGGGCCTGGAGGTCGGCGCCGACGACTACGTCGCCAAGCCGTTCTCCCCGCGCGAGCTGACCGCCCGGGTCAAGGCGGTCCTGCGCCGAGCCGGCAGCGCCTGGTCGCCGGCCGACGGTCGGGACGTGATCGAGCTCGGCCCCGTGATCCTCGCGCGCGGCGCACGGGAGGTGAGGGTCGACGGCGCGGAGGTGGAGCTCACCCAACGCGAATTCGACCTCCTCGAGTACCTGCTGCGCCATGCCGGCCAGGTGGTCACCCGCGACCAGCTGCTGGAGTCGGTGTGGGGCTTTCGCTCGCCCGGGGAGACGCGCACCGTCGAGGTCCACGTCGCCCAGCTGCGCAAGAAGCTCGGCCACGCCGACCTCATCCGCACGGTCCGGGGTCTCGGCTACAAGGCAAGCCTGTGAGTCTCAGGCGCCGGGTGCTCGCCTACGTGGCGCTGGCGGCGATCGCGTCGTGCGCGCTGACGACGGCCGTGGCGGTGCTGTTGGTGCGCCACAAGGTCGCCGCCCAACGCGTCACCGCGCTCGAGACCCAGGCCAACGTCCTCTCGCTGGTGGGCGGCGCGCCGGGCGCGCTGACCGTCGGCGACCACGTCTATCGCGTCGGCAGTGGCCGCCCGCGGCGAGTGCGCCCGGCCGTGGCCCGGGCAGTGGCCGGCGCCGTTCCGACCGCGGGCGATTCCGAGGGCACGATCGCCGTGGGGGGACGCTCGCTGCTCTACGCCGTGCGGGCGACGGCCCGCGGCCGGGTGGTGCTCATCCGCAGCGCCCGCCTGGCCTTCGCCGAGTGGCGGCCGTTTCTGTCGAGCCTCGTCATCGCAGGCCTGGGCGGCGCCGTGCTCGCCGCGATCCTGTCGTTCCTGCTGGCCCGGCGGCTGCTGCGCCCGATCGACCACCTCGCCGAGGCCACGCGGCGCGTCGCCGCCGGCGAGACCGACGTGACGGTGCCGGTGGAGGGCGAGGACGAGCTGGCCGCGCTCGGGCATTCCTTCAACGCCATGGCCGCCGAGCTGGCCCAGGCCCGAGAGGCACAGCGCGCCTTCCTGGAGTCCGTGAGCCATGAGCTCAAAACACCGCTGACCTCGATCCGGGGCTACGCCGAGGCGCTCGAGGAGGGAGCGGTGTCACCGGCGGAGGGCGGGCGCGTGGTGGCCGCGGAGGCCGACCGTCTGCAACGCCTTGTCTTCGACCT
>DASXCN010000369.1:0-3237 GCA_036491155.1 Solirubrobacteraceae bacterium
TGGTCGTGGACTTCCGCGGGCCCGATGTCATCCGGCTGGGACTCTCACCCCTGACCACGAGGTTCGCCGACGTCTACGACGGGCTGGACCGCGTGCGGCGGCTGCTCAGCAGCTGATGCCCGCGGCCGTCAGGGCGCGGCGCCCCGATGCGGTGGCCGAGGCGTGTAGCCACGTGCGGATCGCCGTCTGGGCGCGGCCGAAGGCCTTCTCGTCGTTCTCCAGCTGCCACAGCGAGTTGGCCAGCGAACCGACGGCGTCGAGCTCGAAGGCGAGCTGCTCAGGGTCGGTGCCGGCCTTGAGCTGACCGCGGGTGGAGGCGGCCTTGACGTGGTGCACGATCGCCGCCATCCAGCGGCGCTTCTGCGCGGCGATGGCGTCGCGCACGGGCCCGGGCCGGGCGTCGAACTCGTGGTACGCGTTGGAGAAGAAGCAGCCCCCGTCGTTGTCGGGGTCACGGAAGTAGCGCAGCCAGGACTCCATCAGCGCGACGAGCTGGACGACGCCGGGTTCGCGATCGGCGACGGGCTGCCACACCTGCTCCTCGAAGAGCTCAGACGCGGTCTGCACCGTCTCGAGTTGCAGCTCGAGCTTTGAGCCGAAATGAGCGAAGAGGCCACTCTTGGAGACGCCGAGCTCGGAGGCGAGGCGACCGATCGACAGCCCCTCCAGCCCGTCGACCGAAGCGAGGTCGACGGCCTTGGCCAGGATCGCGCGTTTGGTCCGGTCGCCGCGCAGGCGGCGCCCGTCCTGGGTCTCGGGCGCGGGGTCAGACGCGGTCTCGGCGGTCAGAGCGATCTCGGGATTCTCGGCGGCGGTCGCGGGGTTCATGAAATCGGGCTTGACAATAGCACGACCGTTCGTATAAAAAGAAAAAGCACGACCGTTCGTTCTTTACCTCAGAGGAGCCGGAGTCCGATGACCTTCTCACATCACGCACGTGTGCTCACCCTCGCCGCCGGCGCTGCCTTCCTGGCGCTGCTGGACGTCACCGTCGTCAACCTCGCCATCCCCGCTCTCGGCCGCGCGTACCCGGCCACCAGCGTGACCACCCTCTCGTGGGTGATCACCGCCTACGCGACGCTGTTCGCCGCCCTGCTCGCCCCCTCCGGGCGGCTGGCCGATGTGATCGGCCGGCGCACGCTCTACCGCGTCGGGGTCGGGGGATTTGCGGCGCTGTCTCTGATCTGCGCGCTGGCGCCCAGCATCCCGGTCCTGCTGGTGGCCCGCGCGGTCCAGGGCGCATTTGCCGCCACGATGATCCCCGCCTCGCTGGCCATCCTGCTCGCCGACAGCCCGCCCGAGCGGCGCGGCACCTCGGTGGCGCTGTGGAGCGCCGCCGGCGCCTTCGCCGCCGCCGTGGGGCCGAGCGTGGGCGGCGTGCTGGTGAGCGCCTTCGGCTGGCGCTCGTTGTTTGTCATCAACGTCCCGGCGGGGCTGGCCCTGGCCGCCGCCGCGGGCATCCTGCCGCGCACGGCCAAGGTGCACAGCCGCCTGCCCGACGCGCTGGGCACGGTGCTGCTGGCCGGCGGGATCGGCCTGGCCGCACTGGGGCTGTCGCAGGGATCGGTGTGGGGCTGGGGCGACCCGCGCACGGTCGTCAGCCTCGCCGGCGGCGTCGCCGGGACGGTGGCGGCGATCCAGCGCTCCTGGCGGATGCCGGTTCCCGCGATCGAGACCGGGCTGTGGAAGCATCGGACCTTCGCGCTGGCCAACGGGTCCTCGCTGCTCTACGGGGTGAGCCTGTATGCGTGGATGCTGCTGGGGGTGCTGGTGCTCACCCAGCTATGGCACTACTCAGAGCTGCAGGCGGGCCTGGCCATGACGCCGGGAGCCATCGCCGCCAGCGTGTCGGCCGTCGTCGTCGGGCGCCGCGCCACCCCGCGGACCGCAGTAGCGGCGGGGGCGGCGCTGATGGCCGCCTCCGGGCTGTTCATCGCCGCCACGCTGCCTGACCACGGCGAGTTCCTCACCTACTGGCTGCCGATCGGGCTGGTGCTGGGCGCCGGCATGGGGATGGTGACCACCGGGACCTCGACCGCGGCGGCGCTGTCGGTCCCCGCGCAGTCCTTCGCGGCGGGCACGGGGCTTAACCAGACCGCGCGCCAGGTCGGGGGTGCGCTGGGCGTGGCCACGCTGGCCACCATTCTGCGCTCCGGCGCCCCCGGTCACATCGCCACCTTCGCGCACGTGTACGTGTTCGTGTCGCTGGCCGCGCTGGCGGCGGGCGTGGTGGGGCTGGCGCTACGTCCGTCGGCCTCGGCCGCGCCGGACGCCACGGCGGTGTCGGGGGCCACGGCCGCCGAGTCCGCGGCGGCGCCGGCGCGCTGACTGACCGCGTCAGGGCCGGCTGCCGGCGCTCGCGGCGCTCCACAAGGAGCCGGCACGCTTGCGCAGCCTCGTCCTCACCGGGTCGCGCAACAGTGACCGAGCGACGATCCGCCCCGAAGCCGCATTGAGTCCCGGTCCCGGATGGGTGCTGGCGCCGCAGTGGTGCAGGCCGTCCACCGGCGTGGCGTGCGAGCCGTAGCCCGGGAGCGGCCGCCACAGGTAGGACTGATCCAGGTCGGCGGCGCCCGAGTAGATGTCGCCGCCGACCAGGTTCGGATTCCGGCGCTCGAGCTCGGCCGGGGAGAGCACCGCGCGGCCGACGATCGTCGCCTCGAGGTCCTCGATGCGCTCGGCGAGGATCGACACCACACGATCGGCATAGGCGCCGGCCATCTCGTCGGTCCAGGTGCCGTCCCCGACGTCGATCTCGCCGGCGGCGTCGCCGGTGGGCCGGGGCGGGACCTCCTGGAGCTGAATCCACAGCAGGCTCGCGCCCTCGGGGACGCGGCTGGGATCGGCGACGGCCGGCTGACCGCAGACGATCGTGGGCCGATCAGGGAGCAGCCCCGAGGCGGCCTGCGCGCACGAGCGCGACACGCTGTCCAGGCCATCGGTGAGGTGGACGATCCCCGCCTCGGCCAGGCGCGCGTCCCCGCGCCAGCGCGGAGGCCGGGAGAGCGCGAGGTGGATCTGGGCGCCCGACCGGCGGCCGTAGCGGAAGCGGCGGGCCTGCTCACGCAGCGGCTCGGGCACCGGCGCCCCCGCGAGCAGTCGCCCGTACAGCTGCGTCGGGGTGGTGTTGGCGATGACCGCGCGACGCGCGGTGATCTCCTCGCCGGCGGCGATCACCCCTGACGCCCGCCCGCCGCTGACGAGGATCCGCTCCACGTCGGCGTCGCAGCGGACCAC
>DASXCN010000370.1:0-3354 GCA_036491155.1 Solirubrobacteraceae bacterium
TTCGAGGTGGCGGGCACCGCCGATGAGCAGCTGGTGCTGCGCGGCGATCTGCGCCGGGTCGACGGGATCGGCATGGCGATGGAGAGCGGCCGGGTGCTGGTGGAAGGGGGGTGCGGTCATCACCTGGGCGCGCGGATGAGCGGTGGCGAGATCGAGGTGCATGGCAGCGCCGGGGACTGGACGGGCGCCGAGATGGCGGGCGGCGTGCTCCGGATCTCAGGCGAGGCCGGAGTCCGTCTGGGGGCCGCCTATCCAGGCGCCCGTGCCGGCATGACCGGAGGCGAGGTCATCGTGTCGGGCAACGCCGGCCAGGAGGCCGGTGCGGGTATGCGGCGCGGCCTGGTGGCGGTCGGCGGCCGAACGGGGAGCGGCGCCGGATTGCGCATGTTGGCGGGCACGGTGATCGCCCTGGGCGGCATCGGCGCGGAGGCCGGACTCGGGAACAAGCGGGGCAGCCTGGTGTCCGGGCGCGCAGTGCAGCTCCTGCCCAGCTACGGGTTCGCGGCCCGGTTCCGGCCGCCCGCGCTCCGCCTGCAGCTCCGGCGGGCGCGCGCGCTGGGCTTGGCCGTCGACGACGCCCTGCTGCGAGGGACCTGGGCGCGCTGGTCCGGCGACCGCAACGAGCTCAGCCGGGGAGAGATCCTGATCTTCGACGAGGAGGATGGCAACCGATGAGCCTGTCGATGAACGAACGTGCAGCGGTGCGGGTGGACGCGCTCGTCGGCGACGCAGAGGCGCTCGGCATCGAGCTCCGGGCGCTCGAGTCCGGCGCCCGGCTCGTGGATTGCGGGGCTCAGGCGCGCGGTGGACTGCAGGCCGGCGTGGGCTTCGCGGAGGTGTGCATGGGCGGCCTGGGCCAGATCGATCCCGTGCCAGTCTGTGTGGGTCAGCGAACGTGGCCGGGCGTGGCGGTCGCCACTGACCAACCCGCCGCCGCGTGCCTGGCCGCCCAGTACGCCGGATGGAAGCTCGAGGACGACGATTTCTTTGCTATGGCCAGCGGCCCGGGACGCGCGCTGGCGCGCGCCGAGGAGCTGTTTAAGGAGCTGGCATGGGAGGAGCGGGGCGAGAGGGCCGTGCTCTGCCTCGAGACCCGGCAGGAACCGCCGCCGGCGATCGTCGACAAGGTCGCGCAGCGCTGTGGCGTGTCGGCATCCGCGGTCACGTTCCTGATCGCTCCCACCGCCTCGGTGTGCGGCTCGGTGCAGATCTCGGCACGGGTGGTCGAGACCGCGCTGCACAAGCTGCACGAGCTTGGGTTCGACCCGGGACGCGTCCGCCACGGATGGGGGTGCTGCCCGATCGCCCCCGTGGCCGCCGACGATCCAGCCGCGATCGGACGGACCAACGACGCCATGCTCTACGGCGGGACGGTCCACCTGTGGATCGAGGCCGGCGACGACGAGACGTCCGACCTGGCGCAGCGCCTGCCGTCAGCGGCGTCGGAGGCGTTCGGCACGCCCTTCGGGGAGCTGCTGGCCGCGGCGGACTGGAAGTTCTATGACATCGATCCGATGCTGTTCAGTCCCGCAGAGGTCACCCTGACCAGCACCGAGTCCGGCCGCGCGCATCACGGTGGCGGGCTCGCGCCAGAGGTGCTCGAGCGCTCGTTCACGCAGTGAGGGCGCGACTGCGCGTCGGCGTGCTGGGCGCGACAGGCTCCTGGCACACCCGCGGCCTGACCGGCGCGCTCGCCGCCCGCGGACACGACGTGCTGGCGATCCCGGCCACGCGCCTGCGCTCCGAGGTCGGCCCCGATGGACGGGTCCACGTCCTCGGCCCGGAGGATGTCCGGCTTGACGCGCTCGACCTGCTCATCGTTCGCGGGCTCCCTCGAGGCTCACTGGAGCAGGTGATCTTCCGCATGGACGCATTGCACGTCCTCGCCGCCCAGGGTGTCCGCTGCGTGAACAGGCCGCGCGCGATCGAGCAGACCGTGGACAAATCGTGGGCCGGGGCGGTGCTCGCCATGTCAGGGGTGCCCACGCCGCCGACCATCGTGTGCGAGCACTACGACGCCGCGATGCGGGCATTCGAGGAGCTCGGAGGTGACGTGGTCGTCAAGCCGCTGTTCGGCGCCATGGGCAACGGCATCGCGCGCATCCAGGACGGCGACGTGGCCCATCGCGTGTTCAGGGCGTTGGAGCTGGAGCGGGCGGTCTACTACGTGCAGCGCACGGTCGGGGCGGGCGAAACGAATTGGCGGAATCTGCGCGTCCTGGTCGTCGCCGGCGAGGTAGCCGGCGCGATGGAGCGCGTGACTGAATCGTGGCGCGCCAATATCGCGCGCGGGGCCCGTGCGCGCGCCGTCGCGCTGGGCGACACCGAGCGCAGTCTCGCGCTCGCCGCCGCCGTCGCGCTGGACACCGACGTGGCCGGCGTGGACCTGCTGGTCAGACCGGACGGCGAGGCGGTCGTGCTGGAGGTCAACGGGATCCCGGGCTGGCAGGCGCTCCAGTCGGTCTGCGAGGAGGACCTCACCTCCCGCGTGATCGACGCCTGCGAGGCGCTGGCGGTGTGAGCCCGCCGGTCACAGGGTGATGCGGCCCTCGTGCAGTGCCGTGGCCACCAGCGCGCCCGCCGCTCCGGCTGACTCGAGCGCGCGCAGATCCTCGTCGTTGCGAACCCCGCCGCCGGCGTAGATCGCGACGTCGGGCAGCGCCGCCGCGAGCTCGGCCACCGCGTCCAGTGGGGGTCCGGAGCCGCTGCCTACGCGGGCGAGGTCGATCACCAGGAGCTCTGAGACGCCAAGCGCCCGCGCCAGCGGCGCCGCGTCCGCCGGCTCGCGGCCGTCAAGCGCCGGATCAGGGGAGATCAGCCGTGCGTCGCGCAGATCAACGCTGAGCACGAGCGGCGGAGAGGGAAGTGAGTCCGCCGTCGCCGTCTCGGGGCCCAGGGACTCGGTGCCCACCACGTTGCGCGCGGCGCCCGCCCGCTGAAGCACCGCCGCCCGCTGGGCCGTGGCCGCGCCCGCGTCGACCCAGATCTCCGCCACAGATGCCAGGCCGCTCAGGGTCGCCTCGTCGGCCGGCTCGCCCCCGAGCGCATCGAGATCGGCGACATACAGGCGGGTGGTCCGGCACGCGGCACAGAGGGCGCGCGCCACCGACACCGGCTCGCACCCGGGCACCAGGGGACTGCTCAGCGGCGCGTAGTCGGCGCGCTGGCCGCGGCGGGCGTGCACCACGATGCCGCCCTTGAGGTCGAGGACCGGCACGATTCGCATCGTCCGCGTCATGATGCCGGAATGGCTCCCGTGATCGGGCTCGACGTCGGTGGCGCCAACACCAAGGCGGCGCTGGTGGACGGTGATGGACGGGTCCGCATCGTCTCCGAGCCCTTTGAGGTGTGGCA
>DASXCN010000371.1:0-3689 GCA_036491155.1 Solirubrobacteraceae bacterium
TGCCGGCGTTTCACGGCGAGGCGGTGGCGCGCTACGTGGAGATGATCGCCGACGTCGCGCGCCAGGAGATCGACCACTGGCCGCTCGGCGAGCCGTTCGCCCTGGCGCCTCGGATGCAGGCGGTGACCCTCGAGGTGATCATGCGAGGGGTGTTCGGTGTCGGTGTGGCGTCGCAGACCACCACGGCCGAGCGCCGCATGCGCCAGGCACTGCGGCGCATGCTGGCCGCCTCCATGTCCCCGCTGTACTTCTTCGTGGAACTGCGCAACGCGCGCCACCTGGAGCCCAAGGGGCTGCTGGCCGCGGTGATGGCCATGGTCGACCGCCAGATGTACGCGGTCATCCGCGAGCGGCGCGCCGCCGCCGGCCCCGGCCGCGAGCGGCGCGGTGACGTGCTCTCACTGCTGCTCGGCGCCCGCGACGAGGACGGAGAGCCGCTCACCGACCACGAACTGCGCGACGAGCTCATGTCACTGGTGCTCGCCGGGCATGAGACGACCGCCAACTCGCTGGCGTGGATGTTCGAGCGGCTGCTGCGCACGCCGCCGGCCTACGCGCGGCTGCGCGAGTTGGTGCGCGCCGATGACCGCGCGGCGGCCAACGAGTACGTCGAGGCCACCATCCACGAGGGCATGCGCATCCGCCCGGTGATCCCGATGATCGCCCGCCTGGTCACGCGACCCTGGCAGCTGGGTGATTACACCGTGCCAGCGCGGACCCCCGTCGGGGTCAGCATCGTCGCGCTGCACCACCGCGCCGACGTCTACCCCGACCCCCACGTGTTCGATCCGCAGCGCTTCGTCGGCGTCAAGCCCGGCACCTACACGTGGATCCCCTTCGGCGGCGGGATCCGGCGCTGCCTCGGCGCGTCGCTGGCCATGGCCGAGCAGCGCGTCGTGCTGGAGGCGATCGCGCGGCGCACCGACCTGGTGGCGCCCGATCCCGCGCCCGAGGGCCCGCGGATGCGCAACGTGACGATGATCCCCCGCAGCGGCTGCGTGGTCCAGGTCGCGCGCCGCCATCCCGACTGAGCGCGGTCTATGGTGCGCCAGGTGTCTGCCGCACGTGAAGGGGCGCTCGCCGCCGAGCCCACAGGGCACCGCGAGCGGCTCATCGCCGCGATGGCGACGTCGATCGAGGAGAAGGGCTACCGCGACACCACCGTCGCCGATGTGGTGCGCATCGCCCGCACCTCCCGGCGCAACTTCTATGAGCACTTCGCCGACCGCGACGCATGCTTCCTGGCGCTGTTCGACGCCACCAACGACGCGATGATGCGCGAGATCGCCGACGCGGTCCAGTTCGACCGCCCGCTCGACGAGCAGGTCGACCGCGCCGTCGACGCCTACATCGACAACGTGGCCGCCACCCCGGCGCTGTATCGCAGCTTCGTGCGCGAGCTTCCCGGCCTCGGCCAGGCCGGCGCGGACCGCGGACTGGCCACGCTCGAGCGCTTCGCCGAGATGTTGGTCGGCTTCGTCGAGTCAGGGCGCCAGGCGCAGCCGGAGCTGCCGCTGCGGCCGCTCACCATGGATACCGCGATCATCATCGTGGGGGGCCTGCGCGAGCTGCTGGTCATCGCCCTGCAGCGCCGCCGCGACATGCGTGAGTTGCGGGCCAGCGCGGGGGAGACGATCAAGGCGATCCTCAGCGGGGCCGTGGTCTAACTCGGTCGCGCGGTTTGGGCGCCGGTGGATCGTGGTATGCTCACGTACCAGAGCGGTACGATGACGTACCGCACTGCAGCACAAACGTGCAGAGCCTCGACCGAGGAGGACGGCATGCCCGCCACCGAGCCACGTCATGTCCAGATCGCCATCGCCGGCGCCGGCCTCGCGGGTCTGGGCATGGCGATCGCCCTGCGCCGTGACGGGATCGAGGACTTCGTGGTGCTCGAGCGCGCCGACGACCTGGGCGGCACCTGGCGCGACAACAGCTATCCCGGCTGCGCCTGCGACATCGCCAGCGTCCTGTACTCCTATTCGGACGAGCAGAACCCGGCGTGGACGCGCGCCTTCGCCCATCAGTCCGAGATCTACGCCTATATCCACGACGTCGCCCGCCGCCACGGCGTCACCGGACACGTGCGCTGCGGCCATGAGGTCCTCGACGCCGACTGGGACGAGGAGTCCGAGCGCTGGCAGATCACGACCTCGCAAGGAGAGTTCACCGCGGAGATCTTCATCTCGGCGGTGGGGGCGCTCGCCGACCCGTCGATCCCGAAGCTGACCGGGCTCGACAGCTTCCAGGGTCCGGTCTTTCACTCCGCGCGCTGGGACCACGGTCACAACCTGCGCGGCCGTCGCGTCGCGGTGGTGGGCACGGGGGCCTCGGCCATCCAGTTCGTGCCCGAGATCCAGCCCCAGGTCGGGCACCTCGACGTCTTCCAGCGCACGCCGCCCTGGGTGCTGCCCCGCGGCAACCCGGTCATCCCGGCGAGCTGGCAGCGGCGCTTTGCCCGCCACCCCCGGCTGCTGGCCGGAGTGCGCCGGGCTGTGTTCTCGCTCTACGAGTCCTTCCACTACGGCTTTCAGCATCCCGCCGTGATGAAGCTGGCCGAGCGCCGCGCCCGCGCCCACATCGAGCGCCAGGTGGCCGACCCGCAGCTGCGGGCCAAACTCATCCCCGACTACCGCCTGGGCTGCAAGCGGATCCTCGGCTCCAACACCTGGTATCCGGCGCTGACCCAGGACAACGTCGAGGTCGTCACCGCGGGGATCGATCGGGTCACGGCCGACGGGATCGTTGATGCGGCGGGCACGCACCACCCCGTCGACACGATCATCTT
The DNA here is from genome assembly GCA_036491155.1 of Solirubrobacteraceae bacterium. Classification (GTDB taxonomy): domain Bacteria; phylum Actinomycetota; class Thermoleophilia; order Solirubrobacterales; family Solirubrobacteraceae; genus Palsa-465. The sequence goes on from DASXCN010000371.1 coordinate 2,789, forward strand.
CGGCACTGGCTTTCATGTCTCCGACGTGCCGGTGAGCCACCGGATCCGCGGCCGCGGCGGCGAGCTGCTGGCCGATCGGTGGCGAGGCAGCCCGCGGGCGCATCTGGGCATGAGCGTGCCCGGCTACCCCAACCTGTTCATGCTGCTGGGCCCCAACACCGGGCTGGGACACAACTCGGTGCTGTTGATGATCGAGGCGCAGATCGCCTACCTGCGCCGCGCGCTGCGCTACCGCCGCCAGCATGGCCTCGGCACGCTGGAGCCGACGGAGCGGGCACAGGCCGCCTACATCGCGGCCGTGGACCGCGGTACCGAGGGCAGCGTGTGGACGGCCGGCGGGTGCCTCAGCTGGTACGTCGACGCCACCGGGCGCAACTCCACGCTGTGGCCGGGTAGCGTCCGTGCCTATCAGCGCCGTCTCGCGCGCTTTGAGATCGGCGACTACGACACCCAGCTCCCGCGCCACCTTGAGCAGCGCGAGCCGGCGTGCGTCTGAGCACAGGAGAACCGATGAGCAGGAAGAGGGTTGAGGTGGACGGGCGGACAGCGTTCGTATCGGGCGCGGCGTCGGGCATGGGGCGCGCGGTGGCGGTGCGGCTGGCGGCGCACGGCTGCCCGGTCGCGATCGTCGACCAGGACGAGGACGGACTGCGCGAGACCGCGGACCTGATCTCCGGGCCGCTGCTGGCGCGCACCCTGGACGTGCGCGACCGCCAGGCCCAGATGGCGTTCGCCGCCGAGGTGGCCGAATGGGCGCCGGCGCCGCTGGGCATGGTGCTCAACAACGCCGGCGTCGGCACCTCCCAGAGCATCGCCGAGGGCTCGCTGGAGGACGACGAGTGGGTGCTGGAGATCAACCTCGGCGGGGTCATCAACGGGACCCGCGCGTTTCTGCCGATCC
>DASXCN010000372.1:0-4791 GCA_036491155.1 Solirubrobacteraceae bacterium
GGGCCCGCGGGTCTGGTGCGGGATGGCGGGACGCTGGGGGCGGATCGCCGCGCGGCCCTGGCGGGACACCGGCTCGGGCATCACGCCGACCAGGACGAGGAGCAGCGCGATCATCGCCGCCACCACCACGAAGGGCAGCTCACGCGGCGCCGGCAGGAACTGCACGAGCGCCGAGGACAGCAGCGCCCCGATGCCGAGGCCGGCCAGGGCGACAACGCCGTTGACCAGCGCCGCGGTGCGTGTGTCGGAGGTGGGGTGCAGGTCGATGAGGGCCGCCCCGGCCGCGCCCAGCGCGCCGCCGGTCGCCAGTCCCTGCAGCGCGCGTGCCGCGAACAGCCACGCGACAGAGCTCGCCGTGGCGAAGACCAGCGCCGAGACCAGCAGGCCGACCAGCGACCACGCCAGCACCGGCCGGCGCCCCCTCTGGTCAGACAGCGAGCCGACGAGGAGCAGCGAGACCAGCACCCCGATCGCGTACGTCGCGTACACGAGCGAGAGCACCGGCGTGGAGAAGTGCCACCGCGCCTGGTAGACGCCGTACAGCGGCGAGGGCGTCGCCGAGGCGTAGAACGCGACGGCGATCACGGCCGCGACTGCGCCGAAGGCGGCGAGGCCCGTGAGCCGCGGCGCCCGGGCGCGCACTCGCGCTGCACGGAAGGCGAGGGCGGAGGTTTCAGGGTCCATTGGCGGTCCTGTCTCTTAGAGGTTCAGTGATCGAACTCAGACGTTGCGGGCCAGTGTACCACCTTGAGTTCAATTATCGAACCCATGTTGTGGGCGGACGGCGATCAACCGATCGGTTGATCGGGGATCACCCTTGGCGGTCGCGAATTGCAGCCGGGCAGCCGATGTGCGTGGGACGTCGCGGTGCGACTCTGTTGCCATGGCCCCCACACTCGAAAAGACCCGGACGCAGACCACCACCGACGTGGTCGTGTCCGTTGACCATCTCCGCGTGCGCTACGGCGACACGCTCGCCGTCGACGACGTCTCGCTCTCGATCAACCGCGGCGAGATCTTCGGCATCCTCGGCCCCAACGGCGCCGGCAAGACGACCACCGTGGAGGCCATCGGCGGCCTGCGCCGGCCCGACGGCGGCTCCATCGGCGTGCTCGGCCTCGATGCGCTCCGGAACCGTCAGGAGCTGCGCCAGCGCGTCGGGATCCAGCTCCAGGCCTCCGAGCTGCCCGACAAGCTGCGCGTGGGGGAGGCGCTGGAGCTCTTCGCCTCCTTCTACCCCGATCCGGCCGACCCGGGCCGGCTGCTCAAGCTCCTCGGCCTGGAGGCCAAGCGCGACGATCGCTTTGCGAACCTCTCGGGCGGCCAGCGTCAGCGGCTGTCGATCGCGCTGTCGCTGATCGGCCGCCCCGAGCTGGCCATCCTCGACGAGCTGACCACGGGCCTTGACCCGCAGTCGCGGCGCGAGACGTGGAAGCTCATCGAGGGCATCCGCGACGAGGGCGTGACGGTCATCCTCGTCACCCACTTCATGGAGGAGGCCGAGCGTCTCTGCGACCGCCTCGCCCTTCTGCACCACGGCCGCGTGATCGCCATCGACACGCCGTCCGCGCTGGCCGCGGGCTCAGCGGGCCGGCAGCGGGTCAGCTTCCGCCCGTCAGGCGTCGTCGACGTCGCGCAGATGCGCGAACTGCCCGAGGTCCGCGACGTCGTGCGCCACGGCGATCGCTTCACCGTCGAGGGCACCGGCGACCTCGTCGCCGCCGTGATGGAGGCGCTCGTCCGGGACGGCGTGGTGCCGCTTCAGACCCGCGTCGAGCAGTCCACCCTGGACGACGCCTTCGTCGCCCTGACCGCCGACGCCGACGCCGTCACCTCCGAACATGCTGAGCCGACCCGAGCGGAGTCCCGATGACCGCCATTGCCGCCACCCCCGCCCCCGCCCGGACGCGGCCCCGCGGCTTTCAGCGCCTGCTGATCACGGAGCTCAAGCTGTACACGCGCGAGCCGATGCTGCTGTTCTGGGGCCTGGTGTTCCCCGTGGGCCTGCTGGTCGTGCTGGGCGTCGCCGGGGGCGACAAGGCCCAGAGGTCATTGGGCGGTGTCAAGCTCATCGTCGCCTACACGCCGGTGGTGATGATGTTCGTCGTCACCATCCTCGCGCTCAGCGCGCTGCCGGCTGCCCTGGCCTCCTACCGCGACAAGGGGTATCTGCGCCGGTTGTCGACCACGCCGATCGGCGCCGTCCGGCTGCTGGCCGCCCAGGTCGTCCTCAATTTCGCCCTCGCCGCAGCGGCGGTGATCCTCGTGGCCCTGGTCAGCCACTTCGCCTTCTCGGTGGCGCTCCCGCAGCAGCTTGGTGGCTTCGTGCTGGCGATCGTGCTGACGCTGGCCGCGATGCTGTCGCTGGGCACGCTGGTGGCGGCCGTGGCGCCGACGCAGCGGATCGCGGCGGCGGTCGGCTCGCTGCTGTTCTTCCCGCTGATGTTCTTCGCCGGGCTGTGGGTGCCCCAGGCGTCGATGGGGACCGCGCTGCGCGACATCAGCCACTACACGCCCCTGGGCGCGGCCGTGCCCGCGGTGCAGAACGCCATCGCGGGCCACTGGCCCGGCACGGTGCATCTGCTGGTCCTGGCCGGCTACTCCGTGGTGCTGTGCGCCGCCGCAGCTAGATTGTTTCGCTGGGAGCGATGACCACAGGGAAGCCGATGTCACGTCGTGAGGAATGGCTTGAGTTCTGGGAGCGGCGAGAGGCGCCGTTCCTGCGGCTGCTGCCCTACGTCCTGCTGGTGCTGTGCGTCGGCTTCGACGTCGCCACGCGCAAGGGCGTGGGGCACGCGATGCAGATCGACCTGGCCCTGGTGGCGGCCGCGGCGATCGTGATGGGCGCGATGGACCGTCTGGACCACCGGACGGCGTGGACCGAGCCGCGGACCTTCGTCGGCCCGGTCGTCGCCACCATCGTGTTCGCGGTCCTGCTCGGGCTGTCGGCGGCGCTCGTCATCCGCGAGCCGCTCTACGGGTTCTACACCTGGACCGGATACTTCTGGGCGTGGCGGCTGTTCACCGGCCGGGGCCGGCTGATCGGCGTGGCGTTGGTGGCCGGGGTCACCGCCATCTCCCAGACCGGCGGCGGCCCATACGACAATGTCTACGCCATCGGCGGGCTGGTGCTGGTCTACCTCATCAACGCCGGGGTGGCCGGCGCGCTGACCTGGTTCGGTTGGATCGGCAACGAGCAGCAGCAGCGCCGGGCCCGTGAGGTATCGGCGCTGACCGAGGCCAACGCCCGCCTCGAGGAGAGCCTGCGCCACAACGCCGACTTGCAGGAGCAGCTGCTCACCCAGGCCCGCGCGTCTGGCGTCTCTGAGGAGCGGCGACGGCTGGCCCGGGAGATCCACGACACGCTCGCCCAGGGGCTGATGGGGATCATCACCCAGCTGCAGGCGGCGCAGGGTGCCGGGGGCGAGGCCGGGGCGCGTCGCATCGAGCTGGCCATCGACCTCGCGCGCGAGAGCCTCACCGAGGCGCGGCGCTCAGTCCAGGCGCTCGCCCCCCAGCAGCTGGCCGGGGCGCGGCTGCCCGACGCCATCCAGGATGTCTCGCAGCGCTGGTGCGAGCTGCACGGGCTCGAGGTGGCCTTCGCCACCACCGGGACCCCGCGGGTGATGCGCCCGGAGGTCGAGGTGGCGCTGCTGCGCACCGCGCAGGAGGCGCTGGCCAACGTGGGCAAGCACGCTCAGGCCACCCGGGTGGGCCTCACCCTCTCCTACATGGATGATCTCGTCACGCTCGACGTGCGCGACGACGGCGTCGGCTTTCACACCGTGAACGGCAGCGGGCCGCGACCCCCGCGCGACGAGCAGGGCGGCTTCGGCCTATCGGGCATGCGCCAGCGCGTGGAGGGCGTCTCCGGCACGCTGGAGATCGAGTCAGAGCCCGACGGCGGCACCGCCATCTGCGCGGCGATCCCGGCGGCCCGGCTCGGGGAGGACACATGAGCGCCCCGATCCGCGTGATGATCGTCGACGACCACCCGGTGGTGCGCAACGGGCTGAGCGGCATGTTCGCCGGCGACGACGGCTTCGAGGTCGTCGGCGAGGCGAGCGACGGCTCTGAGGCGGTGCGCCGGGCGCGGCCGCTGGCCCCCGACGTCATCCTCATGGACCTGCGGATGCCCGAGATGGACGGGGTGAGCGCGATCGCCGCCCTCACCGCCGCCGGCGTTCCGGCGCGGATCCTGGTGCTGACCACCTACGACACCGACGGCGACGTGCTCGCCGCCATCGAGGCGGGCGCCACCGGCTACCTGCTCAAGGACGCCCCGCCCGCGGAGCTGTTCCGCGCCGTGCGCGCCGCCGCGGGCGGCGAGGCCATGCTGTCGCCGTCGGTGGCCACTCGTGTCATGGGCCAGATGCGCGCGCCCAGCCAGGGGCCGATCAGCCAGCGCGAGCTGGAGGTCCTGGAGTTGGTCGCCCAGGGTACGAGCAATCGCGACACCGCCGCTCAGCTGTTCATCTCCGAGGCCACCGTCAAGACCCACCTCATGCACATCTACGCCAAGCTCGGGGTCAACGATCGCGCGGCTGCCGTGGCCGAAGGGTTCAACCGCGGGCTGCTGATCCCGCGCAACGCGCGCTGAGCGTGGCTGAGATCCGCGACATCGCGCCCGGCCTGTGGGTGTGGAGCCGCCCGCATCCCGACTGGACCCCGGGGAGCGACTTCGGCGGTCCGGTGACCTCGACGTGCGTGTCCGCGGGCGGCGAGGTGGTGCTGCTCGATCCCGTCGCTCCCGAGCCCGACGATCGCGAGGCCTGGGCGCGCCTGGACGCG
>DASXCN010000373.1:0-15881 GCA_036491155.1 Solirubrobacteraceae bacterium
GCGCCCGCCCGAGACCGCGCTGTTCCGCGCCGAGGAGAACACGATCGTCGGCAACACCGTGCTGTACGGCGCCACCGCCGGGCGCGCGTTCATCCGCGGTCTGGCCGGCGAGCGCTTCGCGGTACGCAACTCCGGCGCCCATGCCGTCGTGGAGGGGGTCGGCGACCACGGCTGCGAGTACATGACCGGTGGCCGCGTCGTCGTCCTGGGGACGACGGGCCGCAACTTCGCTGCCGGCATGAGCGGCGGGATCGCCTACGTGTATGACCGCGACAACCGCTTCAAGGGCCGCTGCAACCCCGAGCTCGTCGACCTGGAGGAGCTCGACGAGACCGGCGCCGCCGAGGTCAAGACCCTCATCTCTGAGCATGCCCAGCGGACCGGGTCGCTGCGCGCGCGCAACATCCTGGCCTCCTGGGAGCGCGAGAGCCAGCGCTTCGTCAAGGTGATGCCGCGGGACTACAAGCGAGTGCTGGAGGAGCGCCGTGATTCCAAGCAGTCCGAGGAGGGGGACAGAGTCAGAGCCTGACTAGGGCTCGGCTACCCTCCAGCGTTCCATGGGCGAGCTCGGCGCATTCCTCAAGATCCATCGGGTCGGCTTCGACAAGCGCGATCCGCGCAGCCGCGTGGGCGACTACAAGCAGTACTTCGGGCTCCAGCCTCAGGCCGAGCTGCGCCGTCAGGGCGCGCGCTGCATGGATTGCGGGGTGCCGTTCTGCCACGAGGGTTGCCCGCTGGGCAACCTCATCCCCGACTGGAACGACCTCGTCTACCGCGACAAGTGGCGCGACGCCATTGAGCAGCTGCACGCGACCAACAACTTCCCGGAGTTCACCGGGCTCATCTGCCCGGCGCCGTGTGAGTCGGCCTGCGTGCTGGCCATCAACGACGACCCGGTGACGATCGAGCAGATCGAGCTGTCGATCATCGAGCGCGCCTTCGCGGAGGGCTGGGTCGTCCCCCATCCACCCGACCGGCGCTCGGGCCGGACCGTCGCCGTTGTGGGGTCAGGCCCGGCGGGTCTAGCGGTCGCCGCCGAGCTCAACCAATGCGGGCACTCGGTCACCGTCTTCGAGCGTGACGAGGGCCCCGGCGGCCTCCTGCGCTTCGGCGTGCCCGACGCCAAGCTCGAGAAGTGGATCATCGACCGCCGGGTGGCCATCCTCGAGCAGGAGGGCATCGAGTTTCGCTATGACAGCGACGTCGGGACCGACATCACCGCCCAGGAGCTCGACGAGCGCTTTGACGCCGTCGTCATCGCCATCGGCAGTCGCGCCTCGCGCGACCTCGACGTTCCCGGCCGCGAGTTGGCTTCGATCCACCCGGCGATGGATTACCTCTACCAGCGCAACCGCTGGGTGGCCGCACAGGAGGGCCGTCCCTCGCGCGCGCCGGATGGTGGGTGGGGCTCAGGTTCGCAGATCACTGCCGCCGGCAAGAAGGTGATCGTGATCGGCGGCGGCGACACCGGGATGGACTGCATCTCAAACTCGCACCGCGAGGGCGCGCGCAGCGTGGTCATGCTCGATGTCTACGCCCAGTTGGGCGACGGCACGCGCGATCCGCGCACCCCGTGGCCGCTCCCGCCCAAGCGCACCGCCACCACGTACGCGCTCGACGAGGGCGGCAAGCGCCGCTGGGGCACCGAGGTGACCGGGTTCGGCGGGACCGGCCAGGGCTCCGTCAGCCACGTGTACGCCCGCCAGGTGACCGGCAGCTCGTCGCGCGACCTCACGCCGGTGCCGGGCAGCGAGTTCGTCCTGGAGGCCGACCTCGTGCTCATCGCCATCGGGTTTCAGCACCCCGAGCATGAGGGTCTCGTCGAGCAGGCCGGCGTCGCGCTCGACCACCGCGGCAACATCGAGACCAACCTGACCTATCGGACCACCCTGGGGCGCATTTACGCCTGCGGCGACGCCCGCATCGGGCAGTCACTGGTGGTCACCGCGATCGCGGAGGGGCGCAAGTGCGCTCGGGTCGTCAACGCCGATCTCGGGGGCAGTCCGATGGACGCCGACCGTGAGCGCCTGGCCGTCGGGGCCTGGAGCGGTGACCCCGATCAGACCCTGCGCCACCAGGCCGAGGCGGCCGGAACCGTCCGTCCCGGGGAGGAGTTCTTCACCGGTCCCGCGACACGTGATCGCTGATCGGATTCTTATCCACGGATGCGGTGGAAGCTGATACGTTAACTTGCGGTGGTGCGGCCCGTCACCTGTGCCTAGCCAGAATTCTTTGGGGCATTGAGGTTTACTCAAGGCTTGGGACGGGGAAACTCGCCCCTGTCGGTCAGGGAACTGCGCCCCCACTTCCCTGACTCTCCGGGGGGCCCAGATGGATCTGGGCCCCCCGGTCCTTTTCTGCTCTCGGCTGATCCGTTGGCGGCGGCCGACTGCCGGGTGTGCGACCGTTTGTGAATGGGATCTTTCGGGCTCGCCACCGTCCTCGCTGCTGTGGCCGGCGGGCAGCACGCCGTCCACCGCCACGCCAGCTCGATCGGCGACACGATCACCAACTTCTTCTCCTCGGCGGGGACGTTCTTCTCGCAGCTGGCGAGCCTGAGCTGGCTCCCCCTGCTCCTGGGCCTCGCCTGCTACAGCCTCTACCTCCTGCTGCGCTCGCGGGCGCTCTTCAACGCCGTGCGCGCCGCCTACCCAGGGCAGAGCGTTCGCTGGCGCGACGTGTGGGGCGCCTACATGGTCGGATATGCCGTCAACAACGTGTTCCCCCTCGGCGGGGGCAACGTGGTTCAGCTGTTCCTCACACGGATCTCGATCCCGCCCTCCAGCTATCCCACGCTGGCCAGCGCGCTGTGGACCGGCACGCTGTTCGACTGGTTCATGGGCCTGCTGGTCATGTGCTTCGCCTTCACCCAGGGCGTGTTCCCCAAGCCCCCGGACTTCTCCCGGCTGCCGGCGTTCGACATCAGCTTCTTCGCGTCACACATGCGCTTCACGTTGTTCTTCCTCACGGTGCTGGGCGTGCTCTTCGTGACCGGGTTTGCGCTGCTGTCGGCGAAGGTGCGCGCCTTCTGGCAGCGCATCCGCCAGGGCCTGTCGATCCTGTCGGACCGCCGCCGCTACCAGCGCGAGATGTGCCGGTGGCAATTCGCGAGCTGGATCGCTCGCTTTGCCGCCTATTGGGCGCTGCTCGACGCGTTCCACATCGGTGGCTCGGTGCGCAACGCGCTGCTGGTCCTGGCCGTCCAGGTGATCGCCTCGGTGTTCCCCTTCACCCCCGGTGGCGCCGGGGTCCAGCAGGCGCTGCTGCTGCAGATCTTCGCCCACAACCCGTATGTGGCGGCCTTCTCGGTCGGCCAGCAGATCGCCACCGCGGCGTTGAGCGCCGGGCTGGGCTTCGGAGCGCTGGTGTTCATCTTCCGCGTGCGCAGCTTCAAAGAGGTCATGTCGCGCGCGCGGGCGCACCGCCGTGCCGGGGACACGCCGCCTCCGGACCCGCCCGACCCGCGACCGTCTGAGCCCGGGCGGTTGAGCGGGATCGCCTGAGCGAGATCGCCTGAGCGGGATCGCCTGAGCGGGCGCTCAGCCGCCGGTGTGCGTGGCGCTGAGCCGCAGCGGCCCGCCGGGGCAGCCACCGGCCGTGAGCGTGCCCGTGGCCTTCCCGTTGGCGAAGCGCAGCGCCAGACCCACCCCGGACTGCGTGAACCCCGCTCCGCCCTGGGTGCCGATGAACAGGTCGATGGTCCCTTGCAGCCCGTTGCACCGGCCGATCGAGGACGGCAACCGGATCGCCGTGGCCAGCCGGCCGCCGCCCTGCACGTGGAAGGCGGAGTGCTCGCCGCTGGAGTAGCGCAGCGTCCAGTTTCCGTTGGCGACCGTGCGTCGCACCGCGGGATGCATGTGCCAGGTCAGCGTCCCGTGACACGAAGCCAGGGAGTACCGGCTGGTGAGCGTTGCCGAGCGCTTGCTCGTGAGCGCCCCCTCGAGGCCGAACCGATGAAGGCCGAGGGCGCCGTGGCCGCCCAGGGCCGACGGCAGCCGCCCCGAGATGATCGACTCGCCGTAGTGCATCGGGTCTGGCGGGCAGGCCCTCGGCCGCAGGATGACGAGGTTCTCGATGCCGTATTGGGGGACTCCAGCGCGCTGCTGGCGCCCCGCGACCACGACGAGGTTGAAGCTCGCGTCAAAGCCGGCGGCGGTGCCCTCCCAATCGCCCTGCACAGGGACGAAGGAAGCGCCCTGTTGCGGCACGATCGCGGGCGGCGTCGGTTTGGCCGGCTGGAACGCCGGCGGGGTCACTGCAGCGGTGGAGCTCGCTGTGACCGCCGCGAGCGCCCCCACCATCACGATCACGGCAGCGGCCGGCGGTATCCGGTGTCTGTTGCGACGAACGAGCATTGGTCCCCCTTCACGATGCGTCCACGTTGCGCCAAAACCTAGGCAATCCTATCCATACCTCAGGCGCGCCGAGGCCCGATCTGCGCGTGGCCCCCCTGCCGAGGGGCCGACCTATAGTTGACCACCCGTCCACCGGACCTCCGGACCGCCGCCGATGCCGACCTTCTGCCGCCACAATCGCCTCGTCCAGAACTGCCCGATCTGCGCCAAGGAGCAGGACGTCGAACTGCGTCCGGTGGTCTCGCCGGGAGGGCACACCGTGCGGCCGCCGCGGCCAGTGGGCTCGTCCGGTCCCGCGACGTCGGCCCGGCGGGGCTCGGCGTCCGGGCGCAGCGGCGGCGGGCTGACCGTGCGCCGCCTGTCGCGCGCCGCCGAGGACGGCTTTCGCTCCGCGCTGGTACCCGGCCTGCGCTCAGGTGCCGACGCCCAGCGCCTAGCTGAGGAACTGGCCTTCGCGGCCACCCGGCTGGAGCAGTTGCAGAGCGATCCTCCCGGGCTCTATGCCGAGGTGGCGGACTCCTCGCAGCCGATCGAGGAGCGCACCTGGCTCGCCTTCCTCATCGCCTACCTCGGTCCTGACGACAGCGCGGACCCGTTCGCCGGGATCGCGCAGGCCCGGACATCCTGGAGCTCGGGCGAGGCGCCCCACCTCGACGACGTGGCCACCGGGCCCCGGACGGCCCACGAGCCCGGGCGCGGACAGCGGACGATCGATGCCTACCGCGCCTGGGCGCAGCGCGCCGGTTCGCAGGGCGCCGCCTTCACCGGCGATGGCGCGTGGACGCCCGACCGCCGCTTCGCTCGCGTGTTCGAGCGGCTCGCGCTGCCCGGCCTGCACCGCGGGGCGCGCTTTGACCTGCTGGTCACGCTGGGGCGCCTGGACGTGTATGAGCTGAGCGCGGGGGCGCTCGGCTTCGGCGGCAACGACCAGGTGACGCTGGCCGCCAAGCGCGTGCTGGGGATCGGCGACACGCTGCTGCTCGAGCGCCGCGCCGCGGAGTTGGCCGCAGCCTGCGGGTTGCCCCTGGAGGCGCTCGACCTCGGCCTCTTCAACTGGGAATACGGGGCCCGCGCCCGCATCGGGATGGAGCCCGGCATCGAGGCCGATCCCGGACTGCTCGCCACCGCGCAGGACGCGCTGGGACTCTGACGCGCCGCTTGGCTTCGGGGCTCTAGCCTTAGGGACATATGGTCGCCCTCCTGCTCCTCATCCTGTGGCCCATCGCCGAACTGTTCGTGGCCATCAAGGTCGCCGACGCGATCGGGGTCCTGCTCACGGTGATCCTGCTGCTCGCCAGCTGGCCGGTCGGGATGTGGTTGACCAAGGCCGAGGGGCGGGCGGCCTGGCGTCGCCTCAGCGCGGCGGTCGCCGCCGGAAGGCCGCCGGGCCGGGAGGTGATCGATGGCGCGCTCGTGCTCGCCGGCGGCCTGTTGCTGATCGTGCCGGGGTTCATCACCGACCTCGTCGGGCTGGTGCTTCTCGCCCCGACTCGCAAGCTCGCGCGCGAGGTCATCGCGCGCAACTTCCAGAGTCGTGTGGTGGTGGCGGCCACCCGCTTCTCCCGTGAGCCTCGCTCGCATTACGACGTCGACTCGACCGCCACCGACCTCGATCGGCCGCAGTTGCACGGATGAGCCTCAGCGCCGCCAACCACCTGCGCACGCTGGCCTTCGGCGACGTCGAGGGCGGCTTCTGGGGCGCGGCGGTGCACGCCGCCCACCCCGTCTTCGTCTTCGGGGACTCCGCCGGTGCCACCTGGTCGGCTGAGCTGTCGTCCGAAGGCTGGAGCGCCGAGGGTGTGGGGTGGAAGCTCAGCGGGGACGGCGTCGACCTGCACGTCGTGCCCGGAGGCGAGGCCGAGGAGATGGAATCCGACGAGCCCGAGGACTCCGGCGCCGATCTCAGCGGCTGTGACGAGCTCTGCCGAGTCCGCGGCACCGTGGCCGTGGAGGGCGCCGCCCGTGCCATCGACTGCGTCGGTACCCGGTGCGTCATCGACGGCGTCGACGCCGGATCGCTGGGCTCGGCTCGCATGGTCTCGGGCTGGTTTGACTCCGACGAGGCGTTCATGCTGCTGGCGCTGCGCGCGGCCGAGGCGGTCGGCAACGAGTCTGACCTGGTGGCCGCGACGCTGTTCGATCCCGAGGGGTGGGTGCCGGTCGACGACCCGCGCCTGTCGACGACCTACGCGGAGTCGGGCCTGCCGTCGCGTACCAACCTGGAGCTGTGGATCGGCGAGGGCGAGAACGAGTTTCCCCGCCGCGTCGCGGGCGAGGCGGCCGGGGACGGGGCGGTCCTGGCCACCAAGGAGACGGAGCTGCGGGTGATCCCGATGCGCTGTCACAGCCGCGGCCGCGAGGGAAACGGCGTGTACGTGCTCGCGACCTTCTAGTGGTCGCTCGCGCATGAGGGACGCCGACGAGTCCTCCGCGCCGGCGACGCGACGCGTGGCCGCGGTGATCAGCGACTTCGGGGGCGTGCTCACCTCCCCGCTGCAGGGCGCCTTCCAGGCAACCCAGGAGACCTGGGGCGTCCCCCTGGAGGAGCTCGGCAAGGCGATGGCCGCGATCGTCGCGCGTACCGGCGTCAACCCGCTCGTCGAGCTGGAGACCGGCCGGCTGAGCGAGCCCGACTTCCTGGCGCAGATCGGTGAGCGGCTCTCGGAGCAGTTGGGGCGGACGGTGGACATGAGCGCCTTCGGCGAGCGCTACTTCGCCGAACTGAAGCCCAACGAGCCCATGATCGGCTACATGCACGAGTTGCGCCGGCGCGGCTACAAGCTGGCCATCTGCACCAACAACGTGCGCGAATGGTCGCATCGGTGGCGCGCGATGCTGCCCGTGGATGAGATCTTCGACGTCGTCGTGGAGTCGGGATTCGTGGGCGCGCGCAAGCCGGAGCCACGGATCTACGAGCTGACCCTGGAGGCGCTCGGGGTGCAGGCCGGCTCGGCGCTGTTCATCGATGACATCGAGAGCAACTGCGACGGCGCGCGCGCCGTGGGGCTGGACGCGGTGTGGTTTCAGAGCACCGAGCAGGCGATGGCCGACACCGAGACGGCGCTGCAGCGGTGACCCGGCGGTCCGTGTGGGTGGCCGGTGGGGCCGCGGTACTGCTCTGCGGCGCCATCGTTGCCTTGCTTGTGCTCAGCGACGCGTCGCCTTCGCCGCAGGACCCCAAGCCCGCCCGCCTGGCCAGCACCGTGATGCCGACTCTGCCCGCCGATCCGCCCCATCCCGGCGACCCGAAGGTCTCGGTCACGGTGGGGCGCCGGCCGGTGGCAGCGCCGATCCCCTCGGGCTTTCTCGGCTTCTCCTTCGAGTTTCAGGGCGTGCGGTCCTACACGGGCACCAACCCCGCCCAGGTCAACCCGGTGCTCGTGCAGCTCATCCGCAACCTCACCCCGGGCCAGGCCCCGGTGCTGCGCATCGGCGGCAACAGCACCGACGTCGCCTACGTCACCGGCCCGGGGGTCAAGCGCCTGCCCTACGTGGGCTACCACCTGACGCCGAGCTGGATGGCGACCACCGGGGCGCTGGCCAAGGCCACCGGGGCGCGAATGATCATGGGCCTCAATCTGGCGGCCAACGACCCCGCGCTGGACGCCGCCGAGGTGCGCGATTACGTCACCGCGCTGCCGGAGGGCTCCATCGCCGCGGTCGAGATCGGCAACGAGCCCAACATCTACAACAAGATCACCGTCTACCACGCGGCATCCGGCGCACCGGTCCCCGCCCGAGCGCGGAGCTTCGGGTACGCACAGTTCCGCGGACAGTTTGGGGCGATCGCCCGCCGGACGCTGCCGCTCAAGCTGGCCGGGCCGGCACTCGCGGTGGGGCCGGCGGCGGGCCCGGGCTCGTGGGTCGACAGCGTGTCGGACCTGTTGCGCCGCCAGCCGCGCCTGACGACGATGACCGTCCATCGCTACCCGCTGCGCAACTGCTTCGTCCCGCCCAGCTCACCCCAGTACCCCACGATCGCGCACCTGCTCTCCAGCTACTCGACGGTGACGCTTGCCGCCAACCTGGAGCGCTGGATCGCGCTGGCGCACGCCCAGGGTCGCGGGCTGCGCGTCGACGAGCTCAACTCGGTGGCCTGCCGCGGCAAGGCGGGGGTGTCGGACACGTTCGCCAGCGCTCTGTGGGTGACCGACGCGCTGTTCAGCCTGGCGCGTGCGGGGGTGAACGGCGTCAACCTGCACACCCTGCCCGACGCCGCCTACGAGCTGTTCGCCTTCAGCCACCGCGGCGGTCGCTGGCAGGCACGGGTGCGGCCGGTCTACTACGGGCTACAGCTCTTCGCCCAGGCAGCGCCTCCGGGCGCGCGGCTGCTCTCGGTGTCGCGGCGCGGCGCCGATGCCGGGCTGAGCGTGTGGGCGACCCGTGCGCCCGACCATCGACTGCGCGTTGTCGTCATCAACAAGAGCCGGTCCCGGCGCAGGACGGTGACGGTGAGGCTGCCCGCCGGTGCGGGCACCACGGCGACCGTCGAGCGGATGCTGGCCCCGAGCGCGGCCGCCAAGAAGGGCGTCTCGCTCGGCGCGCGATCCTACGGCGCGACGACCCAGACCGGGCAGCTGCGCCCCGCCGAGGTGGAGCCCGCCACCGTGGCGCGAGGTCGCGTCACGGTCTCGGTGCCCCATGCCAGCGCGGCGCTGCTCACGGTCGGCTAGTGCCCTGAGTGGGGTAATTCGTGAGCAGCTTCGGGAGTGACTCGGCGCTGTCAGTTCTCGGCGCCGAGTCGATCCCAGCAGTACAGCTCAAGGCACTCCGCCGCCAGCGAGCGACACCGCTCGTCCGACAGCCACGGCAATACGGTGTCGAAGGCCTGCTCCTCGCCGACACCGGCCTCGAACGCCTCCTCGCCGCGGAAGCCTGCGGCGATCTTGAGCGCTTCGCGCCGGTTCTCGCCCAGCGTGGGGTACACGTTGACCAGGAACTCCTTGCTCGGCAGGGGATGCCCGACCTCCAGCGACACGTGCCACGCCGCCAGCAGCGACAGGTCGTGCTCGTCAAGGTCCCCCACCGCCTTGGCGTAGTGTGAGTCCAGTTCGCTCTCCGGGATCTCGTCGACCCATGCCCGGACCACCTCGCCCAGGATCTGACGGCGCGCCTCGCGTCCGACGGAGTCGGCAATCACGCGGATCGCGTTCTGAGGTTCAATGAAGCAGAGGGTCATTGCAGCTCCGGCTAGGGAATGCGATGCGGCGAAAGGTAGGGATGGCCCCGGACGGAGCCGCGCGGGCGCGAATACCGGGCCGGCCGGACGTGATCGCCCGGCGCGACGGGGGCCGACGCCGGCTGGAGGCCTACGCCGGCCGGGGGCCTGCGCCAGCGGTGCGGCGGACTACGCCATCGCGGCCGCCGGGCCCTCGAGCTCCAGCTTGACGCCGGGGAGCTTGTGGAGGCCGACGAACTCGATGAGCGTCCGGATCTGCGGTTGGGGCCCACACAGCCGGACCCCGCACCCGTGGACCCGCAACCGCCGCGCCAGCATGACGAGGTCCAGCATCAGCGACGCGTCGGCGAAGACGAGCTCGGACAGGTCGACGCGCACGTCCTTCTGAGCGCGGATGGCTCTGATCAGTGCCCGGCGGCGGCAGCCCTGCGTCGTGCGGTCCTCGTCGCCGGCGCAGCGCAATACGGGCGGTGTGTCATCAAAGACGACGATCCCGGAAACCTACTCAAATCCACCGGTCTTTGTCCAGCCGATCTATCAAATCTCGCCGCGTTGGCCACAACACGGTCAAATCCGGGCCCCGGCGCGCCTCCGTCTAGACTCTCCTGCATGGCAACAGTGGACGAAGTGACCGATGCGCTGCGCGAGGTGATCGACCCCGAGCTGGGCCTGGATTTCGTCGAGCTCGGCCTCATCTACGAGGTCGCCGTCGACGGCGGACAGGTGAACGTCACCTACACGCTGACCAGCCCCGGCTGCCCCATTGGCCCCCAGGTCTCTGAGCAGATCGAGGAGTTCGTGACGGAGCTCGACGGGGTGGACGACGTCCAGTCGACGATGACCTTCACGCCGCCGTGGACGCCCGAGCTCATGAGCGAGGACGCGAAGTTCGCGCTCGGGTTCTGAGCGGGCCCTCGCGCTCACCGCAGATCACCGGCGCACCGCAGCTCACCCGCTTCCCGCAGGCCGCGGCTCACGCCTGCGGCATGGGCGGGTGACGGCCGGGGCCGTCACACTCCGGGGCGCAGCTCCCGATTGAGGTCGATGGCGCGGATGTCGTGCTCCCCGGGCAGCTTGGCCAGCACCGACAGCGCCACGTCGCGCACCTCGTGCTCCTGGCGCCCGAGGTCGTCCACCAGCGACTTCAGCGCGGTGTGGACGATCTTCAGCTGGGCCGCCGTCAGCTCCAGATGGAAGGCGACCTCCCCCGGCTTGATCAGAATGTCGTCTTCCACTGGGGCTCCTTTGGGTGTCAGTCCTGGGTTCGCTTACGGCCCGGGCGCGCACCGCGCTCGCGCTTGGCACGCATGTCCGCCGCGGGACCGCGCTTGGCGCGGCGGGCGTGGTCGGCTGGGACGATGGGGGCAGGCCCGCCCTTCTCGACGGCGGGCGCGTCGGCCGGTGCGGTCCCGTCGCCGTTGCCGTTGGACGGCGCGGTGGCCGGATTGCGGCCGCCACGGCTTCGGGCGGCGGCGAGCAGCTCGGCCAGCGACGCCTCGATCCCGTCGGCAACGACGTCGATGTCGGGCATTGCGTCGTAGTCGCCCAGCAGTCCGTAGTCCAGGCCCCCGTTGTAGGACATGATCGCGATGGCCAGGGCGTGGTTCTCGGGCAGGAACGCAACCGGGAACAGGTCCTGGAGCTGCCGGCCCAGGAGGTAGAGCGGCATCTGCGGGCCCGGGATGTTGGTCACCAAGAGGTTGAACAGCCGGGTGGAGAAATTCAGGCGGCTGGCCTGCGCCAGGATCGTCGGCGGTGCCAGGTTGTTGACCGCGGCCAGGGTGGCGGCGCCTACCGCCTGCTTTGACTCCTTGAGGCCGTCCATCGCCGCCCGGATGAAGCGCAGCCGCGAGACCGGATCCTCGATGTAGACCGGGAGCGGGCCGCGCATCACGGTCAGCTGGTTGCCCAGGTGGCCCTGATGATTCTGGGTCCGCACCGACACCGGCACGAGCGCGCGCATCTCCAGCCCCTCCGTGCGCACCCCGCGTGAGCGCAGCCACTGCGCCAGCCCGCCCGAGACGACGGACAGCACCACGTCGTTGACGGTGCCGCCCAGCGCGTCCTTGATCTCCTTGTAGTCGGCGAGCTGCTGGCGCACCACCGCGTAGCGGCGATGGGGCCCGATCTCCACGTTGAGCGGCGTCTCGGGCGCCGGGTTCAGGCCGGCCCACACCAGCTCGCCCAGACCCTCCAGCACATCGCGCGCCAGCTGCAGCGAGGTGGCCGGCCGGGTCGCCGCCACGACCGCGCGCGACACCACCGAGGCGGTGGTGGTGACCGCGCCGCGGGCGCCGGCCAGGACCAACTCGGCGGAGGAGGGCTCGGGCTCGGGGCGCCAGGGCTCGAGCTCTGCCCCGTCGGCCGCGTCGGGCTCGCGCTCGGCGTCAAACAGCACCGAGGCGAGATCCACCCCGGAGACGCCGTCCACCACCGCATGGTGGGTCTTGGAGATGAGCGCGAAGCGGTCGCCCTCCAACCCCTCGACCAGCCAGTTCTCCCACAGCGGCTTGGAGCGGTCCAGCTGCTGGGAGGCGATCCGCGACGTCAGGAGGAAGAGCTGCTCCTCGGTGCCGGGCGGGGGCAGCGCGGTATGGCGCACGTGGTACTCGAGGTTGAAGTCCGGGTCGTCCACCCACAACGGTCGTCCCGTCTCCAGTGGCGGCGTGGCCAGCTTCTGGCGGTAGCGGGGCACGAGGTGCAGACGCCCGCGGATGTGGTCCAGGAAGTCCTCGAAGGCGGGTGCCGGGCCCTCGAAGATGAGCACGCCGCCGATGTGCATGTGCGACGCGTCACCCTCCTGGTGCAGGAACGAAGCGTCGATCGAGGTGAGGCGGTCGAGGTGCTGCTGAGGCAAGATCCCTGCTTGTGACATGGCTGACTCCGAGCGCCAAGCCTACTCGAAGGTAGCTCCGTGCAGTAGCTTGTGACAGGACCGCCGATGCCCTGGGATTTCTCCACAGAGCCCGAGTTCGAGGCCAAGCTTGAGTGGATGCGCACCTTCGTTCGCGAGAACGTCTGGCCGCTGGAGACGCTCATCGACGAGCTGGGCTGGGAAGGGCTGCGCCGGGCCGCTGTGCCCCTGCAGGATCAGGCCAAGGAGCAGGGGCTATGGGCCGCGCACCTGGACCCCGAACTGGGCGGCCAGGGCTTCGGTCAGGTCAAGCTCGGTCTCATGCACGAGATCCTGGGCTCCAGCCCGATCGCTCCGCTCATGTTCGGCAACGCGGCGCCGGACTCGGGCAACTCCGAGGTCCTGGCCATGGCCGGGACGCCGGAGCAGAAGGACCGCTACCTGCACCCGCTGCTCGCCGGAGACCTGAAGTCCGGGTTCTCGATGACCGAGCCCGACACCGCGGGCTCTGATCCCACCCTGCTCAAGACGCGGGCCGTCCGCGACGGCGGCGATTGGGTCATCAACGGCCACAAGTGGTTCACCTCCAACGGCTCGATCGCCGACTTCCTCATCGTCATGGCGGTCACCGACCCCGAGGCGCGCCCCCACGCCCGGGCCTCGATGTTCCTCGTCGACACCGACGCCCCCGGCGTCAACATCATCCGCGACGTCGCCACCATGGAGCACCCCTACGAGAGCTTCGCGCGCTACGGCAATCACGCCGAGATCCGCTACGAGGACGTGCGCCTGCCCGGTTCGGCGCTGCTCGGCGCGCAGGGCGCGGGCTTCCTCATCGCCCAGCAGCGGCTGTACCCCGGGCGCATCCACCACTGCATGCGCTGGCTGGGCGTGGCCCGGCGGGCCTTCGACATGCTGTGCGAGCGCTCGCTGTATCGCTACGCCCACGGCTCAACGCTGTCCAAGCACGGCACCGTCCAGAACTGGATCGCCGACTCTGAGGCGGAGATGACCGCGGCGCGGCTGCTGACCCTGCACGCCGCCTGGAAGATGGACAGCCAGGGAGTGATGGCGGCGCGCAAGGACATCGCGGTGATCAAGTTCTACGGCGCCAAGGTGCTGCACGACGTGGTGGACCGCGCGCTGCAGGCCCACGGCGGCCTGGGCTACTCCACCGACCTGCCGCTGGAGGCGATGTACCGATTCGCCCGGGCGGCCCGCATCTATGACGGTCCGGACGAGGTCCATCGCGCGTCGGTCGCGCGCCAGGTGCTGCGCGGGTACGAGGCCCCCGCCGACGAGATCCCGTCGGAGTTCATCCCCGCGCGCCGCGAGGCGGCCCGCCGCCAGTTCGCGGGCCTGTTGGACGCGGTCACCGCGAACGACTGATCCCCGCGATCGACGTTCTAGACTCCGGACCGTGGGACACGTCCCAGAAACGTTGCTGCTCGCGGCTCCGCGCGGGTATTGCGCCGGCGTTGATCGCGCTGTCCAGACCGTGGACCGGGCCCTGGAGCTCTATGGCGCGCCCGTCTATGTCCGCAAGGAGATCGTCCACAACAAGCACGTGGTCGAGCAGTTGCGCGACCGCGGGGCGGTGTTCGTCGAGGCTGAGACCGAGGTTCCGGCGGGCGCGACGGTCGTCTTCTCCGCCCACGGCGTGGCCCCCAGCGTCCACGCCAACGCCCAGGCGCGCCGCCTGCACACGATCGACGCCACCTGCCCGCTGGTCACCAAGGTCCACCGGGAGGCGCTGAAATTCGCCGCCGACGGCTACACGATCGTCCTGATCGGTCATGCCGGCCACGAGGAGGTCGAGGGCACGATGGGGGAGGCGCCTGAGCACATCGTCCTCATCGAGGACGAAGCCGGCGTCGACGCCCTCGAGGTCTCAGACCCCGAGAAGGTCGCCTACGTCTCCCAGACGACGCTGTCGGTGGACGAGACGCGCGCCATCATCGCTCGCCTGCGCGAGCGCTTTCCGGCCATCGTGGGTCCGCGCACCGATGACATCTGCTACGCCACCACCAATCGCCAGGCGGCGGTCAAGCAGCTGGCCCAGCAGGCCGACCTGGTGCTGGTGATCGGCTCGGGCAACTCGTCGAACTCCAACCGGTTGGTCGAGGTGGCCCGCGAGCTCGGCGCCGACAGCCACCTCATCGACAACGAGAGCCAGGTCCGCGAGGAGTGGCTTGACGGCAAGCGCGTCGTCGGGATCACCTCCGGCGCCTCGGCGCCCGAGGAGCTCGTACAGCGCCTGGTCCAGTTCTTCCGCGACCGGGGCACCGCCGACGTACGGGAGCTCGAGGTGGTCCGCGAGGACGTGCGCTTCATGCTCCCCAAGACGATCCGCCAGGCGCCGGCCGCCGCGGCCTGAGCGCCGCGACCACTGGGCCGGGGGCGCGCCGTGCGCACGCTGGTCGTCTCCGATCTGCACTTCGGCACGCACGCGGGCACCGACGTGCTCCGCGATCCGCGCCGGCAGGCGCCGTTGCTGGCGGCGCTCGAGGGCTGCGAGCGCCTGGTCCTGCTGGGCGACGTCCTGGAGCTGCGCCACGGCCCCATGCATGAGGCGCTGGCCGCCGCGCGCGAGCCCTTGGGGGAGATGGGCGCCGCACTCGGCCCCGAGGGCGAGGTCGTCGTGCTGGCCGGCAACCATGACCACTACCTGGTGCACCCGTGGAGCCAACGGCGCGCCGCCGGCGGGCCACCGCCCGCGCTCGGATCGGAGACCGCGGTGGACTGGGTGGCCGGCGACCCGCTGGCTGACCTCGCGGCCATGCTCGCCCCCGCGCGGGTGCGCGCCGCGTACCCGGGGGTGTGGCTGCGCCCCGATGTATGGGCCACCCATGGCCACTATCTCGACGTGCACATGACCGTGCCGAGCATCGAGCGGCTGGGCGCGGGCTTGATGCGTCGCATCGTCAGCCCGCCTGGACGCGGAGCGGTGCCGCAACCGCCCGCGGCGGCCGAGGACTACGAGGCGATCCTGACCCCCATCTACGCCTGGCTGCACGCGGTGGCACAGGGGGCCGTACCCGGGCGCGGCCGCGGGCTGCAGGGCGGCTCGGTGCGGGGCTGGCAGGCGCTGACGGGGCCGCGGGGCCGGCGCAGCGTGCGCGCGCGGGCCGTCGCGGCGGCCTACCCGCTGGTCATCGCCGGGCTCAACCGGGCCGGCCTGGGGCCGCTGCGGGCCGAGGTCTCCGGTCCCGCACTGCGACGATCGGGGCTGCGGGGGATGGACGAGGTCTGCGCCCGGCTGGGCGTGACTGCGAGCTACGTCATCTTCGGCCACACCCACCGCGCCGGTCCGCTGCCGGACGACGACCCGGCCGAGTGGGTCACCTCCCGGGGCAGCCGGCTCATCAACAGCGGCTCCTGGGTCCACGAGCCCGCGTTCATGGGCCACGACGGATCACGGAGCCCCTACCGGACGGGCTTCTGCGTCGTCGTCGACGACGACGGCCCGCCTCGCCTGCTCAATCTGTCAGAT
>DASXCN010000374.1:0-3149 GCA_036491155.1 Solirubrobacteraceae bacterium
CCTGCGCGGCGATCGGAGCCGATTCGACGGTGACGTGGGCGCCGGCGAACGGCTCGATGTCCATGCCGTGAGCACCCACCGCGCGCACGCGCCGGTCGGCGGAGTCATAGCGGAAGATGAGGGCGCGGCGCATCCGCGCCAGGCGGCAGACCGCCTCGCAGAGGTGGTCGTAGAAGCCATCGACGGCGGCGGCGGGATCGGACTGCGAGAGCACCTCGACGAACAACTCGAGCGCGCCGATCCCGAGGTCGGGACTGCCCTCGCTGACAACGTCGTGGCTCACGTCACGCGTCCCGGGCGACCAGGTGTCCGCGCGTCTACGCGGCGTGCGCGTGCATCAGCCCAAGCCGCAGCGCCTGATCGGGCGCCAGGTAGACGCGCCAACGGACCTGACAGGAGGGGCAGCGGCATTGGACCGACGGATCGTAGCCCTCCAGGCTGTCCTGGCACTCGACGTCCTCGACGCGCAGACAGAGCGGGCACGTCAGAGCCGCCTGGACGAGGACGTCGGGATCCTCGGGACGAAAGCGGGCAACGTCGGCGAGGGCGGCCATGCAGTCCACTATCGCGTCGGTCCCGGGCTCGGGCAACCCGGGCAAGGGGACGACCCCCCGGGTGGGGGGGCGAGCCCTCCGGCCTACTGTGCTCCAGCGTCTCTGGATCGGAAGCTGGCCGCGCTGGTGGTCCTCCCCGTATGCGCGGGGAGGGCCGCTAGGAGGCGGCTCTGAGTGGAACCGGGTACACGTCCTCGGCAAAGGCATCGACCCGAGAGATCGGGCGCTTGCCCCAGCGGGCGCGCGTGGCGAAGTCCAACAGCCGGTCGACGTAGTCGCGCAGCGGAACGGTGGTGATGCCGTCGGGCTCCAGCCGCTTGCGGGTTTCGCGGTCGTCGAACGTGCCCTCCATGCAGAAGTACGGGAAGTACTCGCTGCCGGCTTCGAGCGCCTTGCGCTCGGCGGCGCCGAGGGTCATGGTGGCGAACTCGGCGGGCGACACCACGCGGGGCACCGGTTTGCGGAAGTAGCGGCTGGCCAGGCCGGCGAGCTCGGCGATCGTCGAGGCGTGCTCCCCGGCGGTGAGGTGGTACGTCGCCCCGTTGCCGCAGTGGGTCTCACACAGCTGATAGGCGGCATCGGCGACGTAGTCGATGGAGACGACGTCGACGGGCGCCGACGCAACGGCCGGCACGGCGGTGAACAGGCCGCGGGCGAACGCGCGCAGCGGCCAGTAGAGGACGTTGAAGGCGGAGGTCCAGCCGTTGTTGCGATCGCCGACGACGATGCTGGGCCGCAGGATCGTGTACGGCAGGTCCTCATGGGAGCGCACCAACTGCTCGGCCTCGAACTTGGACTGCTCGTAGGAGTTGTGAAACGCCTGGCCGACGTCAGCGTCGCACTCGGCGAACGCTCCCGCGTGGTCGCCGGCGACGAAGGCCGTGGAGATGTGGGCATAGCACTCAAGGCCGCCGTGCTCGCGGGCCAGCTCGGCCAGTTCGAGCATCCGGCGGGTGCCCTCGAGGTTGATCGCCCGTGCCTCGTCGAGCGGGAGCGTGAACGTCACCGAGGCCGCGCTGTGCACGATCTTCGTCACCCGCTTGGCCAGCTCGGTGCGCTCGGCGTCGGTGAGGCCGAGGCCCGGGGCAGTCATGTCAGCGGCGAGGGCGTGCACGCGAGGGCGGTATTCGCCGGCCTCCGCGCCGAACAGGTTCTCCAGCACCGCGTCGACGCGGGCCCGGGCGCCCTCGTGGCTGTCGGCGCGCACGAGCGTGATCACGTCGCGGTCACCACGCTGCAGGTAGCGGGCCAGCAGCTCCATGCCGACGAACCCGGTGGTGCCGGTGAGCAGGACCTCGCCGGTGGCGCTCGGGGTCATCGGGGCACCCGGGGTGGTGGCGGTGATCGGGGTCACCGCGCCGGTGCCAGGGTGTTGTAGGCCCATACCAGACGCGCGCGCGTGTCCTGGGGAGAGATCAGCTCGTCGACGAACCCGCGCGCTGCGGCCACCTCAGGACGCAGCTGCGTCTCGGCGTAGTGCGCGGCCAGGCTCTCGCGCTCGGCCTCGGGGTCCTCGGCGGCGGCCAGCTGGCGGCGATGGATGACGCCCACCGCCGGCTTGGCGCCCATGATCCCGATCTGGGCCTGCGGCCACGCGAACACGTAGTCGGCGCCGAGGTCCTTGGAGTTCATCGTGATGAAGGCCCCGCCAAACGCCTTGCGCAGGATGACCGTGATCCGCGGCACCGTCGTTTCGGCGAACGCGTGCACGAACGTCGCTCCCGCGCGGATGACGCCGGCTGACTCCTGACGCATACCAGGCATGTACCCGGGCGTGTCCACCAGAACCAGCAGCGGGATCCCGAAGGCGTCGCACTTGGCGACGAAGCGCGCCCCCTTCTCCGAGCTGGCCACGTCCAGGACGCCGCCGGTGTAGCGCGGCTGATTGGCCACGACGCCGACGGTCCGGCCGTCGAGCCGGGCGAAGCCGGTGACGAGGTTGCGCGCCCAGCCGGCCGAGACCTCCAGCAGCTCGCCCCCGTCGACGATCGCGCCGATCACCTCGCGGACGTCGTAGTAGCGGCGCTGCTCGAGCGGCACGATCGACTCGGGGTTCGCGCCGCTGGGCGGGCGGCGTCGGACGAATGGCGCGGCCTCGCCGCTGTGGCTGGGCAGGTAGCCCAGCAGGTTGCGCGCCAGCGTCGCCGCGTCGCGGTCGTCGCGCGCGACGAACTGGCACACCCCGTTGCGCGCGTGGACGCGGGACCCACCGAGGGTCTCGGCGTCGACGACCTCGCCGAGCGCCTCGCGCACCACGCCGGGGCCGGTGAGGAACATGCTCGACTCCTCGGTCATCACGATCCAGTCGGTGAGGGCGGGCGAGTAGGCCCCGCCGCCCGCCGACAGGCCGGTGACGATCGAGATCTGGGGCACCTTGCCGCTCAACGCGACGGTGCGGCGGAAGATCCGCCCGTAGCCGCCCAGCGCGCCGATGCCCTCTTGCATGCGCGCGCCGCCGGAGGAGACGAAGCCCACCACCGGGGCCCGGCCGCGCTCGGCCAGCTCCAGGACGCGGGCGATCGTGTCGGCGTGGGGCTCGCCCAGCGAGCCGCCGGCGTAGCGGGGGTCCTGCGCGTAGCAGAACACCGTGCGGCC
>DASXCN010000375.1:0-3142 GCA_036491155.1 Solirubrobacteraceae bacterium
CTGGAAGGTCATCCCGGTGGTCGAGCGGATGGACTACCTGGCCTACTACTTCAACTCGCTGGCCTTCTGCGGCGCCGTCGAGACCCTGCTGGAGGCCGAGGTGCCGCCGCGGGCGCAGTATCTGCGGGTCATCCACCTCGAACTCAACCGCATCATGTCCCACCTGGTGTGGCTGGGCACGAGCGCGCTGGACCTCGGCGCGATCTCGATGTTCTGGTACTGCTTCCGCGAGCGCGAGAAGATCCTCGACCTCTTCGAGATGAGCTCCGGCCAGCGCATGCACACGCGCTACTTCCAGGTCGGCGGCGTGATGGAGGACATCCCGCGCGGCTTTGAGGCCAAGCTGCGGACGTTCCTGGCCGACATGCCCACCCGGGCCGACCAGTACGCGGACCTGCTGGAGAAGAACCAGATTGTGTTCGAGCGCCTGCACAACGTGTGTCCGCTCGACGCCGAGACGCTCCTGTCACTCGGGGTGACCGGCCCGCTCCTGCGCGCCGCCGGCAACCCGTGGGACCTGCGCAAGGCAGCCCCGTACTGCAGCTATGACCACTTCGACTTCAAGATCCCGGTCGGCACGGTGGGCGACAACTACGACCGCTACCGCGTGCGCCACGCCGAGATCTACGAGTCGGTGAAGATCATCACCCAGGCGCTCGACGGTCTGCCCGAGGGGCCCTACATCACCACCGACCGCAAGATCGCGCTGCCCCCGCGCCACGAGCTGGCCACGTCGATGGAGGCGCTCATCCATCACTTCAAGCTCGTCACCGAGGGCTTCCGGGTGCCGCCGGGCGAGGCCTACTATCCCATCGAGGGGCCCCGCGGCGAGCTGGGCTGCTTCGTGCGCTCCGACGGATCGGCCAAGCCCGCACGCGTTCACATGCGCGACTCGAGCTTCGTGAACCTGCAGGCGCTGACCCCGATGGTGCGCGACAGCTACCTGGCCGACCTCATCGCCACCCTGGCCATGCTCGATCCCATCCTGGGCGGGATCGACCGATGAGCTACCGCGACCACCACCCGGTCGACCTCAACGACGAGCTGTCCGAGCGCCACGGCGACCACCGCGACCCCGTCGGGTCGCTGGCGCGCCTGGTGCCGCGCTTCGGCCACGGTTCGCGGGTCCCGGGCTGGGACGACGCGGTGGACCTCACCAAGGACCCCGCGGTCATCCCCGACCTGGCCACCACGCCGGTCCCCGAGGACCTGCGCCGGGAGATCGAGGCCTCGATGGCCAAGTACCCCGACCGCCGCTCGGCGGCGATCCCGTCGCTGCACGCCGCTCAGGCGGTGCACGGCTGGTGCTCGCCCGAGGCGATCGAGCAGGTGGCCGCGGTCATGCGCCTCACCCCCGCGTATCTGACCTCGGTGGCGAGCTTCTACGACATGTTCGAGCTCGAGCCCAAGCACGCAAACGACGTGTTCGTGTGCACGAACATCTCGTGCTCGATCCTCGGCGCCGACGAGTTCTACGACGCGATGGCCGCCGCCGCCGAGGGCCAGGACATCGACGTCCGCTCCTTCGAGTGCCTCGGCGCCTGCGACCTCGCGCCGATGGCCTCGGTCAACGGCGAGTACGTCGGGCCGCTGGAGCTGGCCGACGCAGAGCGGATCGTCGAGGACCTCGCCGCCGGCCGGCCGGTGCTGCGTGACAAGCAGCTGCGCTACCGCCGCTCCGTCGACCCCAACGCGGGCGGCGACGCATCCGAGTTCTCAGAGCCCGATCATCCCCACCGCGCCGACACCGCCGGCCTCACCGACGCCGACGCTGCCGAGGACCGCCCCGGGCCGAGCGCGCCGCTGGAGATCCCCCCTCACGACCAAGGCGAGACATGAAGCCGATCCTCTTCGACCGCATCGACGAGCCGGGCCTGAACACGCTCGACGTCTACCAGCGCCGCGGCGGCTACGAGATGCTGCGCCAGGCGCTGACCATGACGCCCGAGGATGTCCTGGCCCAGATCATGGAGTCGGGCATCCGCGGCCGGGGCGGCGCCGGGTTCCAGATGGGGCGCAAGATTTCCTTCCTGCCCCACGGCGACATGGTCAAGTACCTGGTCTGCAACGCCGACGAGTCCGAGCCGGGCACGTTCAAGGACCGCGAGCTGATGCAGAAGATCCCCCACGCGCTCATCGAGGGGATCGTCATCGCGGCCTACGCCGGCGGCATCAACAAGTCGTTCATCTACATCCGCGGCGAGTACCAGCTCCAGGCCGACATTCTGGAGGCGGCGATCGCCGAGGCCGCCAACGCCGGGCTGGTCGGCGAACGGATCCTCGACTCTGACTTCACCATGTCGCTCGTGCTGCACCGCGGCGCGGGCGCCTACATCTGCGGCGAGGAGACCGGGCTGCTGGACTCGCTGGAGGGCAAGCGCGGCAACCCGCGGCTCAAGCCGCCGTTCCCGGCGATCGAGGGCCTGTACGCCGGACCGACGCTGATCAACAACGTGGAGACCCTGTCCACCGTCCCCTACATCATGCGGATGGGCGGTGACGCGTACGCCAAGATCGGCACCGAGACCTCGACGGGCACCAAGCTCGTCTCGATCTCGGGCGACGTCAGGCGCCCGGGCAACTACGAGATCGAGCTGGGGATCCCGTCGCGGGAGATCATCTACGGGCTGGCCGGTGGCCCCCACGACGGCCACGAGGTCAAGTTCTGGTTCCCCGGCGGCTCGAGCTCGCCGCTGCTCACCGGCGACGACCTCGACATCCCCTACGACTTCGACAGCATGGCCAAGGCGGGCACGATGCTCGGCTCCGGGGCCATCATCATCGCCGACGAGCGGCGCCGGATCCTGGACACCATGCTCAAGGTGGCCAAGTTCTACGCCCACGAGTCGTGCGGCAAGTGCGTCCCGTGCCGCGAGGGAACCAACTGGACCCACAAGATGGTCCAGCGGATCTACACCGGCGAGGCGACGCCGATGGACCTCGACATCATGGCCTCGGTCCAGGAGCAGATCATCGGCAACTGCCTGTGCGTGCTGGGCGACGCCATGGCGATGCCGATCGGCTCGATGGTGGCAAAGTTCCGCCCCGAGCTCGAAGCCGAGATCGAAGCGGCGCGCGAGCGCGCTGAAGGCGCGGCGAGCCAAGACGTCGTCGCGCTCGGGGTGGCCGACGAGCACGCCGG
>DASXCN010000376.1:0-8064 GCA_036491155.1 Solirubrobacteraceae bacterium
GCCGGGCTGCGGATCCGCAGCGCCGGAGAGTCGGAGCTCACCCTCGAGATCGCCCCGGAGCCCGCCCCGGGCGACCAGGTCATCGAGGAGGGCGGGGCGCGCGTCTTCGTCGAGTCAGAGGCGGTTCCAATGCTCGACGACGCCGAACTCGAGGCGCGCACCCAGGGCGATCAGGTCGCGTTCGGCCTGACGCCGCACGCCAAGCCCGGCGCAAACAGCGCCGGGCCGGGCGCGTAGCCGGCCTCCGCCGCTGCCGGCCACCGGCGGTTTCGGCGGGCGCGCCGTACCTCGTGCGCCCGCCGCTCCGCCGCCCGGCTCAGGCGATGCGGATCATCTTCTTGTTGACGAACTCGTCGGCTCCGAAGCGTCCGAGCTCGCGGCCGAAGCCGGAGCGCTTGACGCCGCCGAAGGGCAGCTCGACGCCCTCCAGTCCGGCGGCATTGACGAACACCATGCCGGCGTCGATCTTGTTGGCCACACGCACACCCTGGTCGGAGTCGTTGGTCATCACGTAGGACCCCAGCCCGAACGGCGTGTCGTTGGCCAGCGTCACGGCCGCATCCTCGTCGGCGACGCGGTAGACCGACGCCACCGGCCCGAAGAACTCCTCCTTGTAGGCGTCGTTATCGGGCTTGATGTCGGTGAGGATCGTCGTGTCGAAGAAGTTGCCGTCGTGGCTGCCGCCCGCGACCAGGGTCGCGCCCTGGTCCACGGCGCGCTTGACCTGGTCAGCGAGACGCTCGGTGGCCGTGGATGACGACAGCGGCCCGACCTGGACGCCCTCCTGCGTGGGGTCAGATGGCTTGACGGCCAGCAGCGCGTCGCTGAACTTCGACATGAAATCGTCGTAAAGGCTGTCGACGACGATGAACCGCTTGGCGGCGTTGCAGGCCTGGCCGGAGTTCTCCAGCCGGGCCCCCACGGCCTGCTCGACGGTGGCGTCCATGTCGTCGGTGCCGAGCACGAGGAACGGGTCAGAGCCGCCCAGCTCCAGCACCACCTTCTTGAGGTTGCGCCCGGCGATCTCGGCGACCGCGGAGCCGGCCCGCTCGGACCCGGTCAGCGACACGCCGCGCACGCGCGGATCGGCGATGACCCATTCGATCTGCTCGTTGGTGGCGAAGATGTTGATGTAGGCGTCCTTGGGGATGCCGGCCTCGTGGAAGATCTGCTCCATGGCCGAGGCCGACTCCGGGCACTGCGGCGCGTGCTTGAGCAGGATCGTGTTACCCACCACCAGGTTGGGCCCCGCGAAGCGCGCCACCTGGTAGTACGGGTAATTCCAGGGCATGATCCCCAGCAGCAGGCCGTAGGCGCTGCGGCGCACGACGGCCGAGCCGTCCCCCTCCAGCAGCTTGATCGGCTCGTCGGCCATGAATGACGGCCCGTTGTCGGCGTAGTACTCGTAGATGGCGGCGGAGAAGTCGACCTCGCCGAGGGACTGCTCGATGGGCTTGCCCATCTCCCGGACGATGATCTCGGCGAGCTCCTGGCGCTTCTCGGTGTGGATCTCGCCGACGCGGCGGATGATGGCGGCGCGGTCCTCCACGCTGGTCGAGGCGCCCCACTCGCTGGCCTTGGCGGCGCGCCCGATGGCGTCGCGCAGCTCGTCGTCGGTGATCGTCGGGTACTCCCGGACGGTCTCACCCGTCGCCGGGTTGATGACTGCGTAATCGGCCATGGCTCCCTCTCTCGGTCTCGTCTCTCCGGTGTGTGCAAGTTGGAAGCTACAACCCCGCCGCTGGTAGCGTCGCCGCCGTGGATACCGTGCTGAGGGCGACGCGGCCCGCGCTGTCTGACGCGGATGCGGTCGAGCTGGCGTGCACCTGCTTCGGCGTGACCGCGGCCTCCGCGCGCGACCTCGGCAGCGAGCGCGACCGGACCTTCGCGCTCGACGCCGCCGACGGGAGGCCGGTGGCGATCCTCAAGGTGTCAAACGCCTCCGAGGCCCCGGACGTGCTGGACATGGAGGCCGAGGCGGCCTTGCACGTGACGGCGGCCGACGCAGGCTTGCGCGTGGCGGTCCCGTGGCGGGCGGCGCGGGCGTCGGACGGCAGCCCCCCGGCGCCCGGCCGCCCAGCGCGGCTCGGCGACCCCGTCGCCGAGCTGCGCGCCCGCTGGCCCTACGGCGACACCGCGCATTGGGCACGGCTCTATGAAGTCCTGCCCGGCCACAGCCGCATCGAGGCCGTTCAGCTCAGCGATGCCGCGCTCATAGCCTGGGGCGAGACGACGGCACGCCTGGACCAGGCGCTACGCGGCTTCACCCACCCGCGGGCCCGGCGCACGATGCTGTGGGACGTCCAGCACGCCCTCGCGTCGCGGGCGATGCTCGGCGACATCCGCGACGCCCGCCAGCGCACGCTCGTGGCCGGGGTTCTGGACGAGTTTGAGCGGGTGGTGACTCCGGTCTGGCCCCGGCTACGCGCCCAGGTGGCCCACACCGACCTCTCGGTGGACAACACCGTCACCGACGACGCCGGCTTCATCACCGGGATCATCGACTTCGGCGACATGAGCCACACCGCGCTGATGACCGAGCTGGCCTCGGTGCTGGACTCCCTGGGCGTCGGGCGCGAGGGCGACGAGCTGTTCCGTCTGGCGCGTCTCGTGCTCGACGGGTTTCAGCGGCGCACCGAGCTCGAGGACGCAGAGCTCGACGTCCTGGGCGTCATGTGGGCGGCGCGCAGCGCGGTGACGATCGCCATCAGCTCCTGGCGGGTGGCGCAGGGCCTGGAACGGCGGGAGTTCGCTGAGCGCTACAACGCGCAGTGCGCCCGGATGCTCGAGACGATGACCCGTGCCGGCTGGCCCGAGGTGGCCCGCCAGCTCGGCGCGCAGCCCTCCCGGGCCGCGGAGACCCCGTCGCTGGCGCAGCGGCGCGCCGCCGCCTTCGGGCCCGCGATGGACTCGCTGTTCTACGACGTGCCCGTCGAGGTCGCGCGCGCCGAGGGCGTGTGGATCACCGACGCGGCGGGACGGCGCTACCTCGACGTCTACAACAACGTCCCCTGCGTCGGCCACGGCCATCCGCGAGTGACCGCGGCCATCGCCCGCCAGGGACGCCGGATCAACACGCACATGCGCTACCTACACCCGGCCGCCATCGAGCTGGCCGAGCGCCTGACCGGCCTGTGCCCGCCCGAGCTCGACACCGTCCTGTTGGTCAACTCGGGCTCGGAGGCCAACGACCTGGCCTGGCGCATGGCCACTGCCGTCACCGGCCGGCGCGGCGGCCTGTGCACCGCCTTCGCCTACCACGGCATCACCGAGGCCATCGACGCGCTGTCCCCTGAGTCCTGGTTCGACACCCCGCCGCCTCCGCACGTCGAGCGCTGGGAGCCGCCTGACCGCTACCGCGGCAAGCATCTCGACGGCGCAGGGTTCGCGGCCGCGCTGGACCGCCTGCGCGAGCGCGAGTGCGCGCCCGCGGCGGCCATCCTCGACGGGCTGGTGATGAGCGACCGGATCGACGACCTGGACCCCGCCTACGTGCAGGATCTGGTCACCCAGACGCACGACGCCGGGGCCATGTGGATCGCCGACGAGGTGCAGGCCGGCCATGGCCGGACCGGCGCCATGTGGGCCTTTGAGCGCTTCGGCGTCGTCCCGGACTTCGTCACCCTGGGCAAGCCGATGGGCAACGGCCATCCGGTCGCCGCGGTCATCACGCGTCGCGAGATCACCGAAGCGCTCGCCGGCCACACCGTGCTGTTCAGCACCTTCGGCGGCAACCCGGTGAGCGCCGCCGCCGGGCTCGCCGTGCTCGACGTGATCGCCGACGAGCGCGTGCTGGACCGCGTGCAGGCGAGCGGCGAGGTGCTGCGCGATGCGCTGCGCGAACTGGCCGGCCGCCACGAGGCGATCGGCGACGTGCGCGGGGTAGGGCTGGCCTGCGGTGTCGAGATCGTCGCCGACCGCACCGACCGCACCGACCGCACCGACCGCACCGACCGCACCGACCGCACCGACCGCGCCGACCGCACGCCCGACCCGGCACGCGCCGGCGCCGTGCGCGACCGGCTGCGCCATCACGGCGTGCTGATCGGCACCACCGGCCGCGCCCGTAACATCCTCAAGCTGCGCCCGCCGCTGGCCTTCACCGCCGAGCACGTGCCGGTGCTGGTCTCCTCGCTCGACTACGCGCTCGCGGAGACGGGTTCGAAGTAGAAGCCCTCCTCGAGGTCGGCGATCAAGCCCTGATGGGTCGGTTCCCAGCCCAGGCGCTCGCGGGTGAGCGCGTTGGAGGCCGGGGCGTCCCAGGAGAAGAAGGCGCCGAGCCACCCGAAGTGGTCGGCCGCCTCCTCGGGCTTGACCGACACCAGCGCCAAGCCCAGGTGCCGGGCGATGACCTGCGCGATGTCGCGCGTGGGCACACCCTCGTCTCCGACCGCGTGGAACACCGAGCCAGCGGGCGCCCGCTCGAGCGCCAGCCGGTACAGCCGCGCCGCGTCGAGCCGGTGGACCGCCGCCCAGCGGTTGGCGCCGTCACCGACGTAGCCGGACTCGCCGCGCTCGCGCGCGATCTCGACCAGTCGGGCGACGAAGCCGTGATCGCCGTCGCCGTGCACGGACGGGGCGGGCCGGATGATCGACGCGCGCACGCCGCGCTGTAGGAGGGCGAGCGCGACGGTCTCGTTGTCGCGCCGCGGGTGACCCGGGGTCGAGGGGTCGTGGCGATCGTCCTCGGTGACCGGCCGGCCGGGCTGCAGCACCCCGGTTCCAGTGGTGACGACGAGCGGGCGATCCGAGCCCTCCAGTGCGCCGCCCAGGGCCTCGATGACGCGGCGGTCGGTGGCCGCCGCGGCGTCCATCTGCGAGAAGTCGTGGATGTAGGCGGTGTGGACCACGCCGTCCGCGGCGGCAGCGGCGCGAGCCAGGGTGTCGAGGTCGTCGAGGGAGCCGCGCACGACCTCGGCGCCGGCGCCGGTGACCGCAGCGGCCGAGGCGTCAGAACGGGCGAGGCCTGTGACGTCGTGGCCAGCCTCGATGAGATCCGCGACGACGGCAGAGCCGATCCAGCCCGACGCGCCGGTGACAAAAACACGCATGAGAAAAACCTCCGGGAGTCGACGTGGGCCGGCGCGAGAAGGGGCGCCGTTCCAGGCCGATGTCAGTTACTGACATCACTGTAGCACTGATGTCAGCGACTGTCATCACTATCATGCCACGTATGACCCGCTGGGAGCCCGGTGCCGCCGAACGCCTCGCCCAGGCGGCCCTCGACCTCTACGCTGAGCGCGGCTACGAGCAGACCACGGTGGCCGAGATCGCCAACCGCGCCGGGCTGACCGAGCGCACGTTCTTCCGCCACTACGCCGACAAGCGCGAGGTCCTCTTCAGCGGGGCGAGCGCGCTCCAACAGCCGATGGTCGCCGCCGTGGAGAACGCGCCCGCCTCAGCCGCACCCATCGACGCGGTGACCGACGGGCTGCGGGCCGGCGCCGCGGTCCTGGAGCCGCGCCGGCCGTTCTCCCGCACGCGCCAGACGGTGATCGCGGCCAACCCCGAACTGCAGGAGCGCGAGCTGATCAAGCTGGCCAGGCTCGGGGCTGCCCTGGCCGACGCGCTGCGCCGGCGCGCGGTGCCCGATCCCGCCGCGAGCCTGACCGCCGCGGCGGGGATCGCGGTCTTCCGGGTCGCGTTCGAACGGTGGGTCGACGAGAGCGAGAGCCGCCAGCTCACGGACCTCATCGAGGAGTCCCTGGGCGAGCTGAAGGCCGTGACCGCCGGGGTCCGCTAGCGCGGGCCCGCGATGCGGCGACGCAGGCACTCGAGGTCAGCGTCGTCGAGGCCATGGGCGGCCAGCCATTGGGCGGAGCCGCCATACTCCCGGTCCATCAGCGCGAAGAAACGCTCCATCGTCGCGGCCACCGGAGCGTGCGTCGACGGGTAGGTGTCCTTGAGCTCGTCCCGGTAGGTCGGAGAGGACAGGAGCCGTTCGAAGATCGCGTGGATGCGCTCATCTGTGGCGAGGTAGTCCGAGAGGATCGCGTCGCGGTCCACGCCGCAGGCGTCGAGCGCCACGGCGACGACGACGCCCGTGCGGTCCTTGCCGGCAGCGCAGTGCACCAGCACCGCCCCGTCGGCGCGAGCGATCGTGCGGATGGACCCGACAACCGAGTCCGGACGTCGCCGCAGATAGCTCACATAGGCCCGCACGATTGGCGTCTCGTCAGGCAGACCCTCCTGGTCCTCGCGCCCCCAGGGCTTGACCGCGGCATCAAGATCCGTGTTGCCGCCGGAGTCGGGGTACATCGAGCGATGCTCGACGCGCACCCCGGGTGCCGCGGCGATCGGGCCCGGGCCCTCGCGCTCGACCTCCGTGTCGGTGCGCAGGTCCAGCACCACCTCGAGCGCCTGCTCGTCGACCAGCCGCCGCACGTCGTCGTCGCTCAGCGACTGCAGATTGTCGGCGCGCAGCAGCACGCCGGGGACGACGGCGCGCGCGTTGACGGTGCCGTCCAGCTCCAGCCATTGAGGGGTGCGGTCGCGGACGCTCACCCCTCCATCGTGCCATGCCGCCGGTCGCGACCTGAGGCCGACGCGTTACCGCGCGGCGGTCGGGATTGTGCCGAGCATGACACCGACCATCTCCGCTGGCTCGGCGCTTCGCCTCGTAGACGGCACCACAGTCTTTTGTCGCATCGCCCCGGATACCTGACTACAGTGGCGGAACCCATGACCGACGCCACGGGCGAGCTGCTCGAGCGGGACGCCGAGCTGGGCACTCTGACCGCACTGCTGGACGCTGCCTGCGACGGCTCCGGTGCCGCCGCGATGATCGAGGGAGCGCCCGGGGTCGGCAAGTCTGCGCTGCTCGCGCGGGCCCGGAACCTGGCTGCCGACCGCGGGATGACCGTGCTCTCGGCCCAGGGCGGCGAGATCGAGCGCGAGTTCGCGTGGGGCGTCGTGCGCCAGCTGTTCGAGCCATGGCTGGCGGGCCGCAGCGAGGCGGAAGCGGCCGAGCTCCGTGACGAGACGGCGGGGCTCGCCGCGCCGGTGTTCGGAAGTGCCCCCGCGATGGGGCCCGACGGGGATGCCTTCGCGGAGCTCCACGGCCTGTTCTGGATGGCGGTCGAGGTGGCTCAGTGCGGCCCGGTGCTGATCGCCGTCGACGACCTCCAGTGGGCCGACCGGCCCTCCCTGCGCTTTGTCGTCCATCTCGCGCCGCGCCTCGAAGGCCTGCCGATCGCGCTCCTGGTGACGACGCGCCCGCCGCAGTCAGAGCCCGCGGGCGACACCGGTCTGCTGCGACGCCTGCTCGCCGATCCGGCCGTCGGCCACATCGCCCCGGCGCCGCTCAGCCCGGCGGCCACCGCCTCCCTAGTGCGCGCCGGCCTCTCGGATGCCGCCGACGGGGCGTTCTGTGAGGCCTGTCACGAGACCACCAGCGGCAACCCGTTTCTGCTGGTCGCGCTGGTCGACGCGTTGCGCGCCGACCGCGCGCACCCCACCGCCGCGGCCGCCGACGAGGTGCGGCGGATGACTCCGGCCGTCGTGACGCGGACCGTCCTGGTTCGGCTCGCCGCGCTACCCGGCGATTGCCTGGCATTGGCTCGGGCGGTGGCGGTCCTCGGCCCCGGCGCCGAGCTGCGCCTGGCCCGGAGGCTGGCGGGACTGGAGCGTCGGCGCGCCCTGCCCGCGGCCGATCTGCTGGTGCGCGCGGGCATCCTGCGCGGCGACGCGACCGTCGACTTTGTCCATCCCAGCGTGCGCTCGGCGGTGTACCACGACCTCACCGCGACCGAGCGCGGCCGGTTTCACCAGCGCGCAGCGGCGCTGCTGACCGCCGACGGCACCGCCGCCGAGGCCGTCGCGCCCCACCTCCTGGCCACCATCCCCGACGGCGATCCCGGCATCGTCGGCCAGCTGCGCGCCGCCGCCCAGCAGGCGCGCGCCCGCGGCGCCCGGGAGCCGGCCGTCGCCTACCTGGAGCGCGCCCTGGCCGAGCCGCCCGGCGCCGCCGCCCGGTCCGAGGTCCTGCTGGAGCTGGGCGCCGCCGAGGCGCTGCAGCGCCCCGACGCTGCGATCGCTCACCTGCGGGAGGCACTGGAGTGCGCC
>DASXCN010000377.1:0-3343 GCA_036491155.1 Solirubrobacteraceae bacterium
CAGTGGACGGTGCTCGCCTATCTGCTGACGCTGGCGGTGGTGATGCCGGCGTCGGGCTGGATAGGTGATCGGATCGGCACCAAGCGGACGTTCATGCTGGCGCTGGCTCTGTTCACGGCCGCCTCGGCGCTGTGCGGTGCGGCCGAGAACCTCGGTGAGCTGATCGGGGCGCGAGCGCTGCAAGGCGTCGGTGGAGGGTTATTGGCCCCGACGGGCATGGCCATGCTCTACCGGGCCTACGGCCCCCAGCAGCGCGCCAGGGTCGCGCGGACGCTGATCATCCCGATCCTCGTGGCTCCGGGCACCGCCCCGATCATCGGCGGCGTGCTGACCCAGTGGCTGTCATGGCGCTGGGTGTTCCTGGTCAACGTCCCGATCGGTGCGTTGACCCTAGCCTTTGCCCACCTGGCGCTGCCCGAACAGCGTCCGTTCTCGAGCGGGCGGCTGGACGTCCTCGGGCTGGTCCTCTCCGGCGCCGGCCTCAGTGCCCTGCTGTACGCCGTCAGCCAGGGCTCAGTGCTCGGCTGGTTCTCTCTCCCGATCGTGCTCACCGGGGTCGGCGGGCTGGCCTTGCTTGTGGTCTTTGTGCGGCTATCGCTCGCCCGGCCCGATCCGATTTTGCGGGTGGCGCTGATGCGTGACCGGTTGCTGCGAGCCACCAATGTGGTGTTCGCGCTCAGCTCCGGGCCGTTCTTGGGCAGCCTGTACCTCACCCCGATCTTTCTCCAGGAGGTGCTGCACCAGTCGCCCATCGGCTCGGGGACCACCACGTTCGTCGAGGCGCTGGGTGTCGGGTTCGCCGCCCAGACGCTGGGCCGTCTGTACCCACGCGTCGGCCCACGCGTGATGGCCGGGGTCGGCGCTGGTGGCCTGACCCTGTTCCTCGCGCTGTTCCTACGCGTCGAGCCCTCCACGAATCTGTGGCTGGTGCGGGCCCTCATGTTCTTCGGCGGCGCGGCCAACAGCGGTGCGTTCCTCTCGATCCAGACCGCGATGTTCACCACGATCTCGGCCGAGGACACCGCCCACGCCTCCGCGATCTACAACACGCAGCGCCAGTCAGCCATCGCCCTCAACATCGCGGTGATGACAACGATCGTCGCCGGCGTCGCAGGCAGCGAACTGACCAAGTTCCACGCCGCGTACCTCGCCGGGGCGATCATCGCGGCGCTCGGCACAATCTGCGCCTGGACGATGATCCGTACCAGCGACGCCCGTTCGACAATGCGCCCAGCACGCCGATGACGGCATGGCGCGACGTCGAGGTGGCCGAGCCTGAGTTTGCGGCGCGTGTGCGGGCCCTATTCGACGCGCATCGCCACAAGACGATCGCCACCGTGCGAGCCGACGGCTCGCCGCGGATCTCCGGGATCGAGGCGGCGTTCGAGGACGTCGAGCGATCGCCGTGACACCTACCAGCGACGTATCAGACGGCGACCATTTCCGTGCCGATATCGCCGCCGTGGTGCACACGCACCTCAACGCGAAGGCCACGCTACTCGTCGTGGAGTGGTGGACCCCCACAGACGGGCTGCGCAGGATCGAGCGTGAGTGACCTCAGCGGCCGGCCTTCGTTGGCGCTCCCGCCAGCACGCCCCTGGTGTAGTCGAGCTCGGTCTCGTAGACGTGGGCCGACTTCACGATCATCAACAGCCGGCCGACGGGCACGCCGAGGACACCCGCGACATGGTGCTGTAGGGAAGCCAGCTGCACCAGATTGCCGTAGCCCTTGGCGCCGAAATCGATGCTGTGCGCGTAGACGACCAGCTCCACGGCACCGTCCGGGAGCCAGAAGTCGAGCATGCTGACGCAGGGGATGTACGTCGTGTCGGTGTGCGGCTGAAACGTCGTGATCGTCGCCGAACGCGACGAGGGGTCCGAGCGGAGCCGCTCGATCACCCAGCTGACCTGGTCATGGCCGGAGTGCTCATAGTCGAACAGCCTCGTGGCGTAGCTGTCCGCGTCGCCGAGGTCCGCCACCCGCGCGTGATCGGTGAAGTTGGCGTGCATCCACGCCAGCCGCTCGGGCTCCGCATGCGCGGCGATGATCTCGTCCTCGGGGTCGGGCCGAGCGATCACCAGGGTGATCAGAGAGACCTCATGGATCGGCAGAGCGTCATAGAGGCTGGGTACGCCGCGCACGACAATCTGGTTGGCCACGGCAAACCACGCTTCGCCGATCGTCTGCGAGTACAGAACCTGCGGTTCGTCGAAGGCCGGTCGGGACGCCACGAGCGCATCGTAGAAGGCGCGGCCGGCGGCGGCTGTCGGCGCGCGGCGATCATGGTTGCCTCTCTAGCAATGGGGATTGTCAGGCACACTTGTCGGTGTGACTGAAGTGTGGCTGCGCGAGTGGCGCCCTGACGACGCGGCGGCGATCACGGCGATGCTCGAGGACGCGAACGTGCGCAAGTGGTCAGAGATCGCCGAGATCGGACCGGAGCGGTGGGTGGCCGTGCAGCGCGAAGGACGACGCGGGCCGTCGATGGCCGTGTGCGAGTCCGCGGGCGGTGGCGTGGTCGGCAAGGTCGAGCTCAAGCTCCCGGGTCGCGCGTCCCCCGCCGCCACCTGTGACGCCATCCGTCCCGATGACCACCCGCTGGGCGAGTTGAGCTACTGGGTGCTCCCGCACGCCCGGGGGCGCGGGGTGGCCACCGCGGCAGTCGAGGCGATGCTCGACCTGGTGCGCCGGATGGAGGGCGTCCATGCGGTGGTGCTGGACATCGAGACCGACAACGCGGCCTCGATCCGTGTTGCTGAGCGGGTCGGCGCGGTCCGGCGCGAACCGACCCGAGTTGAGAAGGACCGAAGTGGGGTGCCTCGGACGATGGCCGTGTTCATCGTCACGGTCTGATCCAGTCGGCGGGCAGGGCAGCGGGAATCACGGGATGGGCGGGCACGACCCTCTGGGCGAGGGTCGCGGCCGGGCGATCGGCGACGAGGTGGGCGAGATCGGCCATGGCCAGCAGCATCCGAATCGAAGGACCGATCTGAAAGTCCGCCGCGTTCAGTTGCTCGCCCCCGATCACTCCTTGAGCGATCAGGCGATCGACCTCGTCCAAGAGCTCGGGAAGTCGCTCGAGATCGCGCCGTACCTGAGCGTCGTCCGCCCCGGCGATCCGCGCGAAGACCGGGGCGATCGGCGTCAGCACTGTCCCCGCGAGACGAGGGGCGGGCAACGGGCTGGCGACGTCGGCAAACCATTGGCGCTGCCGCAGACGGCGGCGCAGCCCCCAGCGGATCAGCCGTCGCGGGAGGGGCTGAAGGACCGCGTCGCCCCACCGCTCAGCATCGGCCACCGCGGCGCGGTCAGCACCGCATAGAGTTCCGTGAGGGAACTCTG
>DASXCN010000378.1:0-5252 GCA_036491155.1 Solirubrobacteraceae bacterium
ACCCGCCTGCCCACCGGCTCGAAGGTGCTGCTCAGCTGCCACGGCCACGGCTGCCCGTTCGCCAAGAAGACGTTCGCCGCGCCCAAGAGCGGGAAGCTGGAGCTGGCCCCAGCGCTGCACAAGCGCCACCTCAGCCCGCACAGCACGGTCACGATCCAGATCACCGCGCCCAACGAGGTGGGCGAAGTCGTCGTCTTCACGATCGTCTCGGGCAAGTCACCCACCGAGACGTTCCGCTGCCTGCCGCCCGGGACGCATACGCCTACCGCGTGCGCGCGGTAGACCCGCGCGGCGCTACTTGCTGAGCGGCGGGTTGAAGCGGTTGAACTCGGCGGCCATCTCATCGGGCATGAGGACGCCCTTCTTGTCCTTGTCGGGATGGGCAGCCCATCGCTGGAGCACCTGCGTGGCGGCGCGATTGCCGACCGCGCGCTGGAGGGCGATCGCGCCCGCCGTCACCGGGTGACGAGCGATCGGGGCGGCCGCACGCGAGCTCTCGGGCGCCTTGGCGCCCGGCCCCTCGGTACGCGTACGCTCGCTCATGTGCCCATCCTAGACCCGCAGGACTTCCGTGGCGACTACGAGCAGCTAGCCGCGGTGATGCGCGCGTCGTGGGCCGACGCCCCCAACGCCTCCTACCTGTACACCGCCGACCTGCTCTCCGACTTCTTTCGCTGTCCGGGCGCAACCTTCGCGCTCGCGCCTGCGATCTACGAAGGCCCGGAACTGATCGCGTTCGCAGCGGGGCTGCCGCGGCGGGCGGTGCTGGCCGGCGCGGCGCGGGACATCCTCATCGCGACCTTCGTCACCGTCGCGGCGACGCGCAAAGCGTCCGGGTACGGAACGGCGATCTGGACCGAGCTCATGCGCCGGGCGGCGGCGGCTGGGTATGACGGAGTGGTCACGTACTGTGCCGACGGCCAGACGATGCAGCGCATCGTGGAGCGCTCCTGCCGCGACCTCGCCTTCCCGCAGTTGATCGTGAAGTCATTCTCATACCTGGTCCGCGGGATCACCCCGCACACAGCCCGGCCGGACGAGACCCAAGGCCATCCCTCGGCGCCGACGCTGCTGGACGCCGTCGCCGGCGCTCAGCGTGAGCAGCCGCCGGCCGAGGGCACCCGATCGGTGGCCCGCGTGTGGACCGAGGCCGAGGCCGAGTGGCACCTGTCGCGCCTGGGGTCGGTGGCGGTGACCAGCGAGGGTGGCGTGCTCTGCGGAACCGTGGCGACCGTCGACGATGCCGCCGGCACGCGGTGCCTGGTCGTGGAGGACATCCTCTGGGGGCCGCTGGAGCACGCGGCCCGCAACATGCTGCTGGCGCAACTGCTCGACGACGCGTCCGCGGCCGGCGCCAGCTATGCGGTGGTGCCGATGCTCGGCTACGCGGACCTGCGGCCGTTCCTGGCCGCCGGGTTCCTTGCCGCCCCGCACACGATGCACGCGAACCTCACACTCTGGTCAGACCCCGAGGCAGTGGCGCCCGCGGAGAGTTTTTACCTGGACGTGATCTGACGAGTACAGTGCGCGTTCATGGCGCGCGTCGTCGATGTCCCTCTCAATACGGCCATCGCCGACCTCGACGAGGCGCTGCGCGCGCTGCTCAAACGCGAGCTCGATAAGCACGGGTTCGAGGGCGTGGAGATCGCGTTCGACGCGCCGTCCAAGGAGTGGTCAGGCAAGCTCACGGGCCCGAGTGTTG
Organism: Solirubrobacteraceae bacterium; assembly: GCA_036491155.1. Classification (GTDB taxonomy): domain Bacteria; phylum Actinomycetota; class Thermoleophilia; order Solirubrobacterales; family Solirubrobacteraceae; genus Palsa-465. The sequence continues at coordinate 1,703 of DASXCN010000378.1, forward strand.
ACCTCTTCCTCTACGACATGCGCGAGGCGCTTGACCGTGCCTCCGCCACTCCGTCAGAGCGCAGGACCAACGGCGTGGCCATCGTCTCAGACCCTCCTCTGCAGCTGGAACTGACCTACGCGGTCACGGCATGGACCAAGGCGGTGGAGGACGAGCACCGGCTCCTGTCCCAGGTGCTGGCCATCCTCTACTCCTACACGGACGTCCCGGCCGATTTGCTGGGACAGAACGGGACCAGGACCCTCACGCGCGCCGAGGCGTCCGTCGGGCGCCCGCGCGAGGAGAAGGCGGACTTCTGGACGTCGGTCGGCGGGCAGTACAAGGCCTCGATCGACTACGTCGTGCAGATCGTCGTCGAGTCCGGGGCCACGTTCGTCCGCGGACCCGAGGTGCGCACGACCACGATCCGGACCCTGCAGTCCGACGGACCGCGCTCGACGCTCGAGGAGCTGCATCGCATCGGCGGCACGGTGAATGACGAGGCGGACATGCCGCTGGAGGGCGCCTGGGTGGCGCTGCCCGACGGCGGTCGCTGGGCGGCCACCGATCGGAACGGGCGCTTCACCTTCGCGCGCGTATCGCCGGGGACGCACAAGGTTGTGGCCCGTACCGCCGACGGTCGCGAGGCCGCCGGGACGGTCACGGTCCCCGGCGGGCGGTGTGACCTTGTCGCCGCCGCGCCGCGCAAGCGCTCAGCTCGGACCTGAGACGTCCGACCCACCCCGCCCTTTCGGGCCGCCCATTCGGGCAGTCGCGGCGCCGCCGCCGCCCTTAAGGCCTCCCGCCGGGCATGCCGCCAATGCTTAGGATTCAAGACTGGTTTGCAGTAAGGCAATGGGGATGGGGGACCGGACCATCGAGAAACCACGCTTGGGGGCGACCACGTGTGGCGCGCACCCGCTTCGGGCGACGCCCCTTTCGGCCAGCCCGCACAACGTCATCGCTAGCTCTCAAGGAGTGACATGCCCACTTACCTGACCCCTGGTGTCTACGTCGAGGAAGTCTCGGGAGGCAACAAGCCGATCGAAGGCGTCGCCACGGCGGTCGCCGCGTTCGTCGGGCTCCTGCCGGGCGGACCGATCAACAAACCAATGCGGATCTCGAACTGGACCCAGTTCGCCAACCTCTACACCGACCCGCAGCATCCGGAGAACGGGCCGTTCATGGAGGGCTCCTACACCGCCCACTCCGTCTACGGTTACTTCCAGAACGGCGGCTCGATCGCGTGGGTCATCCGCGTCGGGTCAGAGCGCGGGGCGCCGGCGGCGCAGGCCGCCCTCCCCGCGGCCACCGACAAGGACGTCGAGGCGCTCCGAGCCGTGGCGCTCAATGCCGGCAGTGAGCCGGTCAAGGTCGAGGTCTCCGAGGAACCGCACCAGGAGGGCAAGGACTCCAGCGACCAGACCTACCGGGTGGTCGTCACCGCCGGGACCGAGAGCGAGGAGTACGACGGCATCTCGATGAAGAAGGGCCGCAACTACGTGGCCACCAAGATCAACGCCGCCTCCAAGCTCATCAAGATCGAGGAAACGGGCGCCGCGCTGCCGGATGTCCGCGTCGCCGCGGGCAGCTACACGCTCTCGGTGCCCTCGGTGGCGGTGGAGAAGGTCAAGGCCTCCGACTTCGAGGGCGACATCGCCACGCGCCGTGGCATGGGCAACGTCTCCGCGTTGGACGAGGTGACGATGCTGATCATGCCCGACATCGTCAGCCTCAACGGCGACGGCGCGCAGATGCGCGACCTCCAGGGAAAGATGATCTCGCACGCCGAGTTGATGGGCGATCGCATGGCCATCCTCGACACGCCCGACGGGCTGATCGCGCAGGACGTCCTGGAGTGGCGGATGAACACCGCCGGCTACGACTCCAAGATGGCCGCGCTCTACTGGCCGTGGATCGAGGTCATGGACCCGCTGACCGGCCGGCCGATGCGGGTCCCGCCCTCCGGCCACGTCGCTGGCGTATGGGCACGGATCGACGAGGAGCGCGGCGTGCACAAGGCGCCCGCCAACGAGGTCGTCCGCGGCGCCAACGGGCTGGCCTTCCAGATCACTCACGCGGAGCAGGGCGAACTCAACCGCAACGGCATCAACTGCATCCGAGCCTTCCCGGGACGCGGGATCAGGATCTGGGGCGCGCGCACGCTCTCCAGCGACCCCGAGTGGCGCTACCTCAACGTGCGCCGGCTGTTCAATTTCATCTCCGAGTCGATCATGATCGGCACCCAGTGGAGCGTCTTTGAGCCCAACGACGCGCGACTGTGGGGGAAGCTGGCCACGAACGTCGGCAGCTTCCTGGGCCGCGTGCACCGCGCCGGCGCGTTGTCGGGCGCCTCACCGACGGAGGCCTTCTTCGTCAAATGCGACGCGGAGACCAACCCTCCCGAGATCGTCGAGGCGGGCCAGGTCGTGTGCGAGGTCGGCATCGCGCCGGTCAAGCCCGCAGAGTTCGTGATCTTCCGCCTCAGCCAATTCACCGGTGGCGGCGGAGCCGAAGTCGAAGAGTGACCTCCCAGCGCTAGTTACGAAAGGAACCACATATGGGAACCCAGCTTCCTCCCGTCCAAACAGTCACTCATATCACTGTGAACATCTCCGCCGGCGGCTCCCCGATCGCGCAGGACAGTGACATGTCAAACCTGCTGTTCAGCTCATGCGCTCCGCCGCACTGGCAGATCGAGGCCACCAAGCACCAGTTCCACGCCAACGACGGCAAGATCGAGACGATCATCTCCTCGGTCCAGAACCCCAGCTGGGGCACGATGACGTTGACTCAGGGGTGGGACCCGAACACGGTGCTCGTGAAATGGATGAACAAGATCTCCGATCCGACGGTGCCGATCGACCAGAAGAAGGCCGACATCACCGTCGTGTTCATGGACAACACCGGTCAACCGCTGTTCCAGTGGGTCGGGACGGGCGGGCTACTCACCGGGCTGAGCCACTCGCCGTCGGAGGCGAGCTCCAACGGGGTGCTGACCATCACGGCGACGCTTGACGCCGACACCTGGGCCCTGTGCGGTCCGGGTAGCAGCACGCCGCTGGTGTGATGCGAACGCAGATCGAGTTCACCCTTCCGCGAGGGATCGTTGACGATTCCGGTGAGGTTCACCGCGACGGGACGATGCGCCTGGCCACGGCGCGGGACGAGATCGAACCCCTGCGCGAGCTGGAGGTCCGCCAGAACAGCGCCTACCTGACCGTCCTGCTGTTGGCACGGACGGTGACCCGGATCGGTGCGATCACCGAGGTGACTCCCGCGGTGGTGGAGAACCTCTTCGCGGCGGACTTTGATCACCTCCAACGTCTGTATGAGCGTTTCAACAGCGATGGAGAGGCGGTCGGAGTGGTGACCTGTCCGGACTGCTCGCACCGGTTCGAGGTCGACCTCACGGACATAGAGGACGGACGCCTGGGGGAATGACGAGGCCGTCTTCGGAGCGACTGCTCTCGGAGGCGGCCCAACTGGCCTACCACTTCCACTGGCAACTGGACGCCATCCTCGACCTCGAGCACGCCGACCGGCGGCGCTTCCTGGCCGAGGCCCACGC
>DASXCN010000379.1:0-5013 GCA_036491155.1 Solirubrobacteraceae bacterium
CCGCCTTGGCCGCCGTGGCCTTGGCCGGCCCCCGGCGTCCCCGCTTGCGGCTACGTTGCGCCAACGCGGGCCTCAGTGCTCGAGCGCAGCGCGCGGGCCGCTGCCGCCGGATCAGGCGCGTCGGTGATGGCGCGCACCACGGCGATCCGCGTCGCGCCCGCGGACCACACATCGGCGACGTTGCCGGCGTCGATCCCGCCGATGGCGAAGAAGGGAGTGGCGGCATGGGCGGCGGCATAGCGCACCAGGTCCAAGCCCACGGCCGGGCGTCCCGGCTTGGTGGGGGTGGCGTGGACCGGGCCCACCCCGATGTAATCGACCTCGGCCAGCGCCGCCGCGGCGTCGATCTGCGCGGGCGAATGCGTGGACAGCCCGACGATGCGACCGGGCCCGACGAGCGCCCGGGCCTGCGCCACCGCGACGTCGTCCTGCCCGACGTGGACTCCGTCGGCGCCCGCGGCCTGCACCAGGTCGGGGCGGTCGTTGAGGATCAGCGGGACGTCGTGGCCCCGGCAGATCGCCGCGTAGCGACGCGCGGTGGCGACGATCGCCGTATCGTCGGCGTCCTTGAGGCGCAGCTGGACGATGTCGACCCCCCCGTCCAGAGCGCGCTGCAGGAACGCATCGGTCTGCTGACCACACACGAGGTACAGGCACGCGAGATGGAGGGCACCGCGACGGTCAGGCACGGCCCCAGTCTGCCATCCCTCCCCGGCGCGCGGGGCCGCGCGCGTCCGGTGCACTAGGATCAACCCTCTTTACGGGAGCCCCACCGTTGGGCTGAGAGGGCGGGCGCCGATCCGCCGACCGTCACGACCTGACCGGGTAATGCCGGCGCAGGGAGGTTCATTGTCAAAGGATCCAGCCGCAGCAGATGTCCTCGTCATCGGTGGCGGAGTGATCGGCCTGTCGATCGCGTGGCGCGCCGGGCAGCGCGGCCTGCGTGTAGTGGTGCTCGAGCGCGGGGCGGCGGGCTTCGGCACCTCGCACTACGCCGCCGGGATGCTGGCCCCGGTGGCCGAGGTCACGCCCGGCGAGGAGCCGCTGCTCGAGCTGGGCTTGCTCAGCGCGCGGCTGTACCCGGGCTTCATCACCGAGCTGGTGCAGGCGGCCGGGGTGGACGGCGTCGGCCATACCACCGCCGGGACTCTGCTGGTGGCCCGCGATGCCGACGAGGCCGAGGCCCTGGAGCGCGAGCTCGTGCTGCGCCACCGGCTCGGCCTCCCGGTGGAGCGTCTGCGCGCGTCCGAGGCGCGGCAACGGGAGCCGGCGCTGGCCCCGGCGCTGCGCCTGGCCCTCGACGTCCCGGGCGACCACGCGGTCGATCCCCGCATGCTGGTGCCGGCCCTGGCCGCCGCCGTCGCCGCGGCCGGTGGCGAGCTGCGTGAGCACACGCCCGTGGCCGGGGTCGCCGTGACCGGCGGCCGGGTGAAAGGTGTCGTGCTGGAGAACGGCTCGACCGAGCGCGCCGAGCAGGTGGTGGTGGCCGCCGGCGTGTGGTCACCCCGGCTCTCCGGCCTGCCCGAGGCCGACCGCATCCCGGTGCGCCCCGTCAAGGGCCAGATCATGCGCCTGCACGACCCGGCGGGCCCGGGACTGCTGCAGCGGGTGATCCGCATGGGACCGACCTACATCACGCCTCGCGGCGATGGTCGCTACGTGCTGGGCGCGACCTCCGAGGAGCGAGGCTTTGACACCACCGTCACCGCCGGCGCGGCCTTCGAGTTGTTGCGCGATGCCGCCGAACTGGTCCCGGGGGTGTCAGAGCTGGTCCTGGACGAGTTCGCCGCGGGCCTGCGGCCGGGCACGCCCGACAACCTGCCCGTGATCGGACCGGGGTCCGTGGAGGGCCTGCAGTGGGCGACCGGCCATCGCCGGGGCGGGATCCTGCTGGCGCCGGTCACCGCTGCGCTGGTGGCGGGCGCCCTCGCCGGTGAGGCGCTGCCCGCCGCCGCCGCCGCCGCCTTTGCCCCCGGCCGCTTCGCCGCTCTGCCGGCGGGGAGCGCGTCGGCGTGAACGTCACCGTCAACGGCGAGCCGCGCGAGCTCGGCGCCGGCGCTACCGTCGCCAGCGTGGTCCAGATGCTGGATGTCACCCCGGGCGCTCGCGGCGTCGCCGTGGCGCTCGACGGCGAGGTGGTCTCCCGCGGACGGTGGGGGGACACGCGACTGAGCGACGGCTCCGTGGTGGAGGTCGTCGCCGCGATTGGAGGAGGATGAGCGCCATGTCCGATGATCCCCTGCGCATCGCCGACCGCACGCTGAGCTCACGGCTCATCCTCGGCACCGGCGGCTTTGCCAACCACGAGCTGCTGGCCCAGGCGTGCCGCGCCGCGGAGGCGGAGCTGTGCACCGTGGCGCTGCGGCGGCTGGATCCCGCCGCGAGGGGGTCCATCCTCGACGTGCTCGACGAGGCGGGCGTAGCGGTCCTGCCCAACACCGCGGGCTGTTACACGGCGCGTGACGCGGTCACCACCGCGCAGCTCGCGCGCGAAGCGTTTGGAACCGACTGGATCAAGCTCGAGGTGATCGGGGACGACCGCACGCTGCTGCCCGACGCGGTGGAGCTGGTCGGCGCGGCCGAGGAGCTGGTGGACGACGGCTTCACCGTCCTGCCCTACACCACCGACGACCCGGTGCTGGCGCGCCGCCTCGAGGACGTGGGCTGCGCCGCGGTCATGCCGCTGGGCTCGCCGATCGGCAGCGGCATGGGCATCTGCAACCCCTACAACCTGTCGATCATCATCGAGCGGGCGGGGGTGCCGGTCATCCTCGACGCCGGCGTCGGCACCGCCTCCGACGGCGCCCTGGCCATGGAGCTCGGCTGCGACGCGGTCCTGTGCGCGTCAGCGATCTCTCGCGCACACGACCCGGTGGCGATGGCCCGCGCGGTGGCGCTGGGGGTGCAGGCGGGGCGGATGGCCCGCGGCGCCGGGCGCATCCCCCGCCGCCGCTACGCCCAGGCCTCGACGCCCGAGGAGGGTATGCCCGCCTTCGATGTGCCGGGCGTGTCCCAGTGACCGTCGACGAGCTCATCGACGGCTGGGAGGCAGCCTGGTCGGGCAAGGACGCGGCCGCGTTCGCCGAGGTGTGCGCCACCGGCATCCAGTACGAGGACCCCCTCACCGGCGAGCCGCTTGACGGCCTGGACGCGCTGACCGCCCACGCCGCGCGCCTGTGGGAGGGCTTCCCCGACGCCCGGGTCGAGCGCACCGGCGAGCGCCTGTCCAACGGGCACTTCGTCGCCGCGCCGTGCAAGGTGCTGGGCACCCACCGCGCCCCGCTCGCGGGGCTGCCGGCCAGCAACCGGTTCGTCGTCGTGCATTGCATCTTCTACTGCGAGCTCCAGCACGAGCTCCTGTTGCGCGTGCGCGCGTTCTTCGACGTCTACGAGGCCGCCACCCAGCTGGGCGTACTGCCCGCCCGCGGGACGATGGGCGAGAAGGCGCTCCTCATGCTCCGCGGCTTCGGGTTGCGCACCGCGCGCAACTGATCGCCGCGGCGAGGCCCTCGCGCGCCGGCGGGGATAGGCGGCGGCGCAGCCGCCAGCAGGCGCCGCTGAAGGTGAGGTTGGCCACGGTGGCAAAGCCCGCCTCGTCGGCCCGCAAGGCCAGCAGGAGGTGCGCGACGCGATCGGCCGTCGGCAGCTCCGCGTCGGCCACGCGCACGCAGTAGCACTGCACGCGCCGTCCGCCGGGCCGCACCAGCAGCGCGCCGGCGGGCCCCACCACCCACACGCCGAAGCGCCGCCGCTCGACCACCAGGCCGGTACGCGCCGCCAGCTCGCGCGCGTCGTGCCCGACGAGATCGCCGAGCAGGCCCAGCGCGCCTTCCTCCGCGGCGTCGTCCGCCACGCCGCGCCGCCGCACCGGCCGCAGCACCCCCGCCCCGCGCGCGGCGTAGAGCTCGGGGATGGCCCACGCGAAGACCAGCGCGAACAGCGACACCACCGCCAGCACCGGCGCCAGCAGCGGCAGCGCGATCGCGGTGATGAGGAAGGGGGCCTCGTGGGCAAGGGTGCTCAGCGTCCACAGCCGGTCGGCCCGGCGCAGCGCCGGTTCGTCGACGCGCGTGCGCCAGCGGACGTTCTCGAGCTCGGGCAGCTGCCCGAGCGCCGCGTCCATTACCCGCCCGCGATCGGGCGCCGCAGGACGACGAGCTCGGCGTCGAGCGGGAGCTCGCGCACGGCGGTCGCACTGCCGTCGGCCTCGGAGGCCACCGCCAGATAGCCGCGGTCCAGCTCGGCCTCGAGCGCGGCGCGGGCCGCCTCGGTCCCGGCGAGGTCATCCGGACTCCACTGCGCCAGCACGGTGTGTCCGGTCTGGTCCATGCGGATGAGTCGTGACATGTGGCCCTCCTCCGGTACGGGTGACGCTCGCATCATACGTCCGGGCCCCCGTCGCCTTCACCGAATGTGAGGCGCAGATCCACTGCCACCGGCGTGTGGTCTGACAGCGTGCCGCGGTCCAGCACCTGCGCGCCACCGCGCGCCTGGAGCGCTCCGGCGATGAACACGTGATCGACGTCGCGCCCGCCGACGCCGGCAAAGCCCGCCCATGCCGGCGAGCGCAGGTTGAAGTCCCCGCCCAGCACGACCGCATCATCGCCGGCCCACCGCAGCGCGGCGGCGACCGCAATGGCGCCGTCGCGCTGCGCCGCGCCGGTGTCGTGCGCGGTGGCGTGCAGGTTGACCACCCACGCACCGCAACCCAGCAATACGCCGTGCGCGACGCGTCGCTCGGGTCTGCGGGTGAGCAGCTGCACCTGATGGGAGACGATGCGGTCGCTGCGCGCCAGGATGGCGTTGGCCCCGCCGCCCTGGGACTTCATCAGGTCCGGCCAGCGGCGCGCCAGCCGCTGCCGCACCCACGGCAGGGCGTTGCGCGAGGTGAGCGCTTGACGGTACTCGGCGCCCAGGCGCTCGGCCAGTGGCGCGGTCCACCACGGCGGAACCTCCTGCAGGAGCGCGACGTCCCACTCCCAGTCCTGGAGCGCTGCGGCGAACGCGTCGAGG
>DASXCN010000380.1:0-6467 GCA_036491155.1 Solirubrobacteraceae bacterium
GTGCCTCCGAATGGATGCACTCCCGAGGGCTCGCGATGCACTGTCCCAGATACTGGGGGATCCCCGGGGTGACCCCGGAGAGGGTGGTGCGCCCGAGGGCGCGCCATACCCACCTCGGTGCTGCGGCGCCGCCCCGGCGACGCTACCGCATCGTGTTCTCCACGATCGCGTCGATGATCTCGGGCCACAGCGCCCGCGGCAGGTCGTGGCCCATGCCGGGGAAGATGACCAGCCGGGCGGCAGGGATGGCCTCGGCGGTGGCGCGGCCGCCAGAGATATCCACCAGGGGATCGGCGTCACCGTGGATCACGGTGGTCGGGGCGCGGACGGAGGCGAGGTCATCGGTGCGATCGGCGGCGGCGACCACCGCACCCAGCTGGCGCGCGCTCCCCGCGGGGTAGACGCCGCGCTCGAACAGCCGCCCGGCGCGCTCGCGCTTGTACTCCTCCTCGAAGTCGTAGGCCTTGGAGCCGATCGCGCGGTAGGTCTCGATGTGGTCGGCGATGTAGGCCTCGCGCTCGCGCCGGCCCTTGCGCATCAGCCGCATCAGCATCCGAGGCTGGGGCTTACCCACCCGCGGGTTGCCCGTCGTGGACATGATCGAGACCAGCGAGAGGACGCGATCGGGGTGGTAGATGGCGACCAGCTGGGCGATCATGCCCCCCATCGAGGCCCCCACGATGTGCGCCGCGCCAAGGTCGAGGGCGTCGAGCAGGCCCACGCTGTCGGCGGCCATGTCCTCCAACATGTAGGCGGCCCCGCCCGGGCTGCGGCGCACCAGCTGCCAGCGCGTCGGGGTGCGCTGGCCGCGCAGCTGCGAGGAACGGCCGACGTCGCGGTTGTCGAAGCGGATGACCCGGAATCTGCGCGCGGCCAGCTGCTCGCAGAAGGCGTCGTCCCACAGGAGCATCTGCGAGGCCAGGCCCATGATGAGCAGCAGCGGCGGCGCAGTCGCGGCGCCGAAGGTCTCATAGCAGAGCTCCAGCTCGCCGACGGTGGCGGTCTGCTCGCCGGAGGCGGTCGGTTTCAGCTCAGACGCGGACAGGCGCGACACCGTACCAGGGACCGCGCCTCGCGCTGCCGCACCGGCCGGCCCCGCCGACCCGCACCGTGACCACCTTGCCCGATGGTGTGGTGACCAGGCCCTAAAGCAGGCGCACGAGAGGCAGCTTGGCGGCGCGGATCTGGACCTGGGCACGCTCGGCGACGTGCCCGGGCTGGGTGATCGTGATCGTGATCCGGTCACCCGACCGGTAGCGCAGGCGCTCCAGATGCCGCCATAGCTGCGGCAGTCCCTTGCGTCTGGCCCGCACCGCGCCCCGGGGACAGCCGCGCGCGGTGCAGCGCACCGCGAGCCTGGCCCGCCGGGGAAAGCGGAACGCGCGGGCGCTCACCATGCGAGTGGCATGCCGGTTCCACTTCCACTTGATGGTCAGCCTCACGCGCACGTGCGGGCGCCCATGGTGTCCGGCCGGCGCCGGGAGGATGGTCGTCGCCACCGGCGCGCTGGACGCCGGTGAGGGTGGGCTGGAACCGCCGAGGCTGAACGGCCCGGCCCATCCGGCGGCGTCGCTGTAGAACGCCTCGCGCAGCGAGCCGTCGCCCGACTGGTAGTAGACGTCGACCTCCGTCCCGTTGCGGAACACGTCGACCCCGGGCCCGGTGGCCGCGCTGGCGCCGGTGCCGACGAGCTCGAACGGCCGGCTCCACCCGGCGGCGTCGGAGTAGACCGACTCGCCGATGCCGCTATCGGTGGTTCGATAGAAGACATCGATCTCGCCACCGCCGTGGAACACGTCGGTCGCCGGAGCGGAGGCGAGGACACCCGCGGTGTTCGGGATCTCCGCCGGGGCGCTCCACCCGTTGGCGTCGGAGTAGAACGACTCCCCCAGGCCCCCGTCGGCGCGGCGGTAGAAGACGTCGACCTCGGTGCCGTTGCGAAACACGTCCACCCCGGGGGCGGACGTCGCGATGCCGACGGTGCCGGGCAGCTCGAACGGGGCGCTCCAGCCGGTGGCGTCGCTGTAGACCGACTCGTGGATCCCGTTGTCGGCGTCGCGGTAGTACAGGTCGACCTCCGTGCCGTTGCGAAACACGTCGACGGCCGGCGCGGAGGCGGCGACACCGGCGGTGCCGGGCAACTGCGCCGGGGCGCTCCAGCCGGCAGCGTCGGAGTAGACCGACTCGCCGATGGCGCCATTGGAGAGGCGGTAGTAGACGTCGACCTCGGTGCCGTTGCGGAAGACGTCGGCGGCCGGGGAGGAGGCGGCGATCCCGGCGGTGCCGGGCAGCTCGATCGGGGCGCTCCAGCCGCCGGCGTCCGAGTACACGCGCTCCCAGATGCCGTTGTCGGCGCCGTGGTAGTAGACGTCGATCTCGCTGCCGTTGCGAAAGACGTCGGTGGCGACGCCGTCAGATGAATCGACCGCCAACGCTGTGGCCGGCGCCGCCAGGCACGCCGAGAGCGCCATCCCGACCAGCCCCGCCATCCATCCCCGCCTGGCTCTGTGTGCCCCTGACTTGGTCACGCCTGTCTCCATTTCACTGTCCTGAACACCCCGCACCCGCCTCCGTTGCGGCCGGGCTAGCAGAGGTTTACCCACGTTTGCCCATGTTTTGACGCAGGGCGCGTTGACGGTGACGACCGCCCGGCGGAGAATGCTCACCGGCGCAGTTTCCAAAAACTGTTGGGATCGGAGGGGACATGACAGATACCCACGTGGTGCTGTCCGGAAGCGACCGCGCGCGCAAGCACAACGCGGAGCGGGTCGGCGACGTTGACCCGGCGTCCGCGGTCGAGGTGACCGTCACCGTGCGCGGGCCGGATCTGCCGCAGGTGACGCCGGGCAAGTCGATGAGCCGGGAGGAGCTGGAACGCCGTTACTCGGCCAGTGCGCAGGACATGAATGCGGTCGCGTCGAGCCTCGGCCAGTACGGGCTGGAGGTGCTCGACAGCGCGGCCCCGACGCGCAGCCTGCGCATCCGGGGCACGGCCGCGCAGATGCAGGCCGCCTTCCAGGCCAACCTGGGGATCTACCGCCACGACGGCGACGAGTTCCGCGGCCGGGAGGGGAGCCTTAAGATCCCCGCGGACCTCGAGGGCATCGTCACTGGCGTGTTCGGCCTGGACCAGCGTCGCGTCGCGCGCCGCGTGCCCGGCATCCCGCCATATGAGGGATCCGCCGAGGCGCTGGACGAGGGAGCGCTCTCGCCCGCGGACCTCGAGGAGCGCTATCGCTTCCCCGAGGGCGAGGGCGAGGGTCAGACCGTGGCCATCGCCGAGTTCGGGGGCGCCTACTTCGCCTCGGACCTGCAGGCGTTCTGCAGCCAGCAGGGGCGCCCGGAACCCAGCGTCAAGCAGATCGGGCTCGGCGTCGGGGTGCTCACCGAGCAGCAGGTGATGGCGCTGCCGGCAGACCGCCGCGAGCAGGTGCTCGAGGAGGCCGGCGAGGTCAACATGGACGTGCAGATCGTCGCCGGCCTGTGTCCGGCCGCCGACATCGTCGTGTACTTCGCCACCTGGGATCAGAAGGGCTGGGTCGACCTCCTCAACGAGGTGGTCAAGGGGGTGCCCGCCGGCCCCGTGGCGGTGTCGGTCAGCTGGGGCCTGTCCGAGGACAGCTCGGACTTCTCCCCGGCGGCCCGCCGGGTCATCGACCACCGGCTACAGGCGGCCGCGCTGCTCGGCATCACCGTCTGCGTCTCGGCCGGGGACGACGGCTCGGGCGATCAGGTCGACGACGGCCAGGCGCACGTCAACTTCCCCGCGTGCAGCCCGCACGTGCTGGCGGTGGGCGGCACCCAGCTCGACGGCGATCAGGAGGTGGTGTGGTGGCAGGCGCCCGGCCGGCGCCGCGACCGCGGTGGCTCGACGGGCGGCGGCGTCAGCCGGCTGTTTCCACAACCGAGCTGGCAGACCGTCGAGGTGCGCGCCCCGGACGGCAAGACGGCCAGCGGGCGCATCATCCCCGACATCTCCGCGCTGGCGGGGCCGCCGTTTTACCAGCTCGTCCTCCTCGGCCAGCCGGCGCCCAACGGGGGCACGAGCGCAGCGGCGCCGCTGTGGGCGGCCCTGGTCGCCCGCTCGGCCGCGGCGGCGAGTCCGGCGCGTGCGCCGGTGTTCCTGGCGCCGATGCTCTATGGGGCGGGGCCCGACGGCCACCCACTGGGCATGTCGGTGTGCCGCGACATCACCTCCGGCAGCAACACCTCCACGCCCCCGGGCTGGGGGTTTGCGGCGGGTCCGGGCTTCGACGCCGCCAGCGGCTGGGGGGTGCCCGACGGGCCGCCACTGGTGGGCACCGAGATGGCCCCCGGCGCGGCGGCCGCGCACAAGTAGCCCTCGCGCGCGCGTCAGATCGGCGGGGTGGCCTCGAGTGCTGCCCCGCCGACGACCTCGCCGAGCTGGAGCACGAGCCAGATCCGCTGCGGGTCGAGGAGGAGCTCGGGCGCGGCCACGGCGTCGCCGTCCACGACGACGAGGTCGGCCAGCCGACCGGGCGCGATGGTCCCGATGTGGTCCTCGAGCCCGAGCGCCTGCGCGCCGATCGCGGTGGCGGACCGCAGCGCCTCGGCGCCGGTGAGCCCGTGGTGGACCATCCGCACCAGTTCCAGCGCCGTGTCGTCGCCCGAGACTCCTTCCCGGTCTGAGCCGAGCGCGATCGGGACCCCGGCCTCGCGCGCGGCGCGCATGCTCAGCGTGCCCTGCTCGAGGTTGTGGTGGGCCAGCTCGACGATGCTGGGGAGCATGTGGGCCTCGATGGTGGCCCGGGTGGGATCGATGGCGTCGCCGAAGCCGCCCATCCAGTAATAGCCGCTGAGCGTCGGCACGAGCACCTGCCCGGCGGCCGCCATCCGCTCCAGCAGCTCGGGTCGCTGGGTGAGGTACATGCCGTGCTCGATCGTGTCCACCTCGTGGGCGATGGCCGCGGCGGTCCCGTCCAGCCCCTCGACGTGCGCGGCGACCTTGAACCCCATCCGGTGCGCCTCGTCGACGACGGCGGCGAGCTCCACGTCGGTCATCTGCGACGGCTCGGGATCCTCCAGTTCGTTGGAGCGTGCGCCGGTGGTCATCACCTTGATGAAGTCCGCGCCGTCGCGCAACTGCTGGCGCACCGCCTTGCGCATCTCATCGGGGCCGTCAGCCTCCCGGTACATGGCGCCGTAAAAGCGCCCGCCCGGCGCGGTGGCGGAGATGATCAGGCCGCAGGTGAGCAGCCGCGGGCCGCGGAAGGCGCCGTAGCGCATCGCCTGGCGAGCGTCCTGGGGCTGCAGCCGCTGAGAGCCGACGTTGCGCAGCGTGGTCACGCCCATGCGCAGCGTGTCGCGCAGTCGCGCCTGCAGGAAATGGGCGCTGGTGCCGGCCAGCAGCGGCTCGGCGCCATGGACGGGGTGGGGCTCATGACCCTGGACGTGGACGTGGGCGTTGATGAGGCCGGGCAGGAGCATCCGCCCGGCGAGATCGAGCACGCGGGCCCCGTCGGGGGCCGGGTCCCCGGCCGCGCCCACGCGTTCGATGACCCCGTCGGTGACCAGGACGGCGGCGCCGTCGCGCGGGGGCGCGCCGCTCCCGTCAAACAGGCGCGCGCCGGTCAGCCACAACCGGCCCGGGGCGGGCGGGGGCGCGGCCAGCAGCGACGGGTGGCGGTGGGGCACGACAGGCACCCTAACCCTTTAGGAAGATCTGAAAGAGCCTTGCAGATCTCGGCGAGACGCGCTATACAAGTCTGAAAGACTCTTTCAGAAAGGAGCGGCGGACATGGCTGAGCGCCGCCCCGTGCTCACCGATCCCGACGTGCTCGAGGCCCTGGCGCATCCGGTCCGCCTCGACCTGCTCACCTATCTCATGGCCAACGGCCCGGCCAGCGCGTCCACGTGCGCACGTGCGGTGGGGGACACGCCGTCCAACAGCAGCTATCACCTGCGCACGCTGGCCCGGCACGGACTGGTCGAGTCGGTGGAGTCATCAGACCGGCGCCAGCGCCCGTGGCGAGCGACGATCACTGGGTTCGACCTGGATCCGGTCCCGGACCCGGGCACCGCGTCGGGCCGGGGAACAGCTGCGGTGATGGCCGCGTCGCTGGCGCTCGAGCAGCGCCTGCTGCGCGACTACCTGTCCCATCGCGACGCGGTCCCGGCGGCGTGGCGCGCGGTGGACCTCGCCTCGAGCTACACCCTGCGCATCAGCCCGGCCGAGCTCGGGGTCCTGGGACAGCAGATCGACGCGCTCATTCGTCCGCTGATCGCGGCCAATCGCGACGCGGCGCCCGGCGACGCCGAGCTCGTCGAGGTCGACCTGTACGCGTTTCCACGCACCGAGGCACCGTGGCGGCGCGTGGCCCCCTGAGCGTCCCCGCCTTCCGCACCCTGTGGGCGGCGGGGTTGATCTCAGACACCGGGGACTGGCTGCTGCTCATCGCGCTCCCGATCGTCGTCTATCAGCTGACCGGCTCGGCGGTGGGGACCGC
>DASXCN010000381.1:0-4275 GCA_036491155.1 Solirubrobacteraceae bacterium
TCGACGCTGAGGAAGGGGAGCTCGGCGAGGCCACGGTCGGGGTACAGCAGCCCCAGCTCGGCGTGGCGATAGCGGACCACGCTGACGCCGTCCTCGCGCGGCTCGATGCGCACACCCGGCCAGCTGTCGAGCTCGTTGGCCACGTCGTCGACGAAGGCGGAAGGGTCGGGCATCGGCCCATCCTACCTCCGCGCCTGCGGTACCCTCGCGCCGGTGTCACCGGACCCCAGCGGCCACCTCGCGTTCGTCGGCTTCATGGGGGCGGGAAAGTCCACGACGGCCGAGCTGGTGGCCCAGCGTCTCGGCCGCCCGTGGTTTGACACTGACCAGGTCATCGTCGACCGCTCCGGACGCTCGATCCCTGAGCTGTTCGCGGCCGGTGAGCAGGCCCGCTTCCGGGCAATGGAGAAACAGCTCATCGCCGAGCTCCTCGCTGCGCCACCGGCGGTGCTCTCACTCGGTGGCGGCGCCCTGGAGGACGCAGACACGCGGGCCCTGCTATTCGAGCGCGCGTTCGTCATCTGCCTGGACGTGCTCTGGAGCGAGGTGCGCGCCGAGCTTCCCGTGCTCATGCAGACCCGGCCGCTGCTGCAGAACCGCAGCGAGGCTGAGATCCATCAGTTGTTTCAGCACCGCCAGGCCACCTACGCCCAGGCGCACCTGCACATCCGCGCGCCCCGCGGCGACGTGGCGGCCGCCGCCGAGCAGGTGCTGTCCGTGCTCACCTCTTGACCCAAGCGAGGGGGCGCCGCTCACGCGGGCTGTCGCGCGCCCGCGTGGCCCAGCGACTGCGCTGACGCGCGCAACGCCGACCCGACGGCGACGTCGAGCGGGTGACCGCCGGCCAGCGCGGCGGCCAGGCCCCCGGCGAAGGCGTCGCCGGCCCCGACCGAGTCGACGATCGCGTCGGCCGGCACGGCAGGGTGGCGGGTCACGCCCTCGGCGTCGGCGACCAGGCAGCCGGCGGCGCCGAGGGTGACGACGACGGGCCGGCCTGTCAGCGTCGCCAGCCGGCGCCCGGCGTCCTCGGGGTCACCGCATCCGCTGAGCTCGGCTGCCTCTGACTCGTTGGGGGTGAGGATCGCGCCGATCCGCGCGGCCTCGAGCAGCGCCGGGCGGGCGGGAGCCGGGTCCAGCACGGTGGCGGCTCCGCGCTCTACCCCGGCGCGGACGGCGGCCGCGATGGCGGTGTCGGGGATCTCGGCGCTCACCAGCACGACGTCGGCGCCGCCCACCGCCGACAGCGAGCGGGCGACGTGGTCAGGGTCCAGGCGCGCGTTGGCGCCGGCCGCCACCGCGATGAGGTTGGCGCCGTCAGCGTCGGTGACGATCAGGGCCGCGCCGGTGGGCGCGTCCTCGCGCACCGCGACCGCGTCGACTCCCACCCCCTCGGCGCGCAGGGTGGCGATCGCGCGTTCGCCGTCGGCATCGGCTCCGACCGCGGAGACGAGAGTGACCCCGGCGCCCGCGCGGACGGCCGCGGCGGCCGCGTTGGCGCCCTTGCCGCCGGGGCTGACCACGAGCGCGTCGCCCAGCGCGGTCTCGCCCGGCGCCGGCAGGCGGGCCACCCCCACCGTCCGATCCACGTTGATGGACCCCACCACGTAGACGCGTCCCGGGGCCCGCGCCATCGTGGCCGCTACCGACCGAGGTCGGCGGTCACGCGTGTGGCACCGTGCGCGGCCGGGGCGACGGCCGGCGCCACCGCCATGAGCACTCCGATTGGCGGGACTCCGGAAAGCGGCACGGCGGGCAGCCTAACCGGTCGTGCGCGCGCCGCGCCAACGCACCCTGGCGGCGCGGCCCTTAATATGTACGCGAGGCACGACCCGATGAGCGAACCCGACCAGCCCCGCTCCTTCAGCGCCGCGCTTGACCCCGCGGCCCTCCGCGCCGCGCTGGTCCCGCAGCGGCCCGTCTTCGCCAACCCTTGGGACTCCACGCAGGACATGTTCGCGTGCTACTTCGCGGTCAGCTTCCTTGACCCGCTCCTGCTGTGGGCCGGCGGCAAGTTGATGGGCGCGATCTTCGGCTTCGGCACGCATTGGCCGCTGGGCGTGTTCCTGCTGGCCGCCCTCGTCGGCGCCGGCGGGTTCATGACGATCGTCGGGCGCCAACGCACCAGCCTCTCGGTCGACATCCTGGCCATCAGCGCCTGGATCGTCCTCGGGGTCGTCGTGGCGCCGATCGTGGGCCTGGCCCCGCCGGCCCTGGTGGCGGTGATCATCTACGCGGTGATGCTGGCCGCCATCTTCGGCTACGTGCTCCTGCTGGGCCAGTGGGAGAAGGCGTTCATCAAGACGCTCACCTGGCCGGTCACGTGGAGCCTGCTCGCCGTCGGCTTCGCCTTCACCGCCTACCGGCTCATCCTGTTTCAGTAGCGCCCACGCGAAAGGGGCGGCCCCAGCGAGCCGCCCCCTCCACGTGCCTTCTGTGACCGACTAGTGCGCCATCGCGCTGCGCACGGCGCGCATCGCGTCCGCGCTGGGGACCCCGGTGTTGGTGGTGGCGCACTGGCCCACCGACCGGCCGTCGACGGTGTTGCCGAAGCCGCCCACGGAGTTGATCGGCGCCGGGGTGTTGCCGAGGCACACCAGGTTCTGCTTGATGTGGTTGAAGAAGATGAGGATCTCGGCCTGGTTGTTGGTCAGGACGGTGTTGCCGTCGATCTCCTGCATCGAGCCGTCCAGCTGGGTGCCGCCGATCGCCCACGTTGCCGGGCTGTCGGCGGTGCCGGAGCCGTTGATCACGAGCTGGCCGGTGATCACGCTGCCGACGATCGCGCCACCGAACACGCCCTGGTTGGAGACGATGCTGCCGTCGATGGTCGCGCTCTGCGTGTCGAGCGCGTCCACCTTATTGGCCAGGATGCCGTGCACGGTGCCCGTGAAGCTCATCCCGCCCGAGCCGTTGCCAACGGCCGACCCGGCGATCACCCAGCCGCTGTCCTCGAACGACGAGGCCAGGTTCCCGGTCAGCAGGTCCCCGCCCACGGTGCCGGAGTTCTCCAGATCGAGGTTGCCGGTCTGCTGGACCGTTACGTTGCCGCGGATCGTCGAGTCCGAGATGTTGCAGGTCTGGCCGGGCGGTACGACGACGTTGTTGAACGTGCCCGTGTAGAACGGGTGCGAGCTGTCGCAGGTGAGATTGGGCGCGCTGTGACCGGCGGCGAGCGCCCCGGCCGGCACGGCCAGCGCTGCGACGACGCCCGCCGCGAGCGCGGCAGGACGAAGAGTGCGACTCATAGGTTCTCCTTGAGAATGGACTGATGTGCCCCTGCGGTCCGGTCCGGTCCCGTCGCGCCCGAAAGCAGTATTTCACTATCAACTGGGCGAAGTAACTAGAACATCCGTCCATCATTTGAATTTGTGCTCAAGGGTGGCCCGCCGGCCGCCGAGAGCTCCGGCCCTGAGCAGCGGCTCAGTTGGCGACGCCGATGCCGCTGATCCTCGGCCGGCCCGAGACCGCACGGATCACGAGGTCGCCCATCCCGTCGCGCTCGACGCGGCGCACGGGGAGCGCCACATCGATGAGATGGAACTCCCCGCTGTGATCCGGCGCGTTGAGATTGACGGTCGCGAGCTCATGGTCCTTGTTGTGCGAGTTACCGACGAAGCGGTTGAAGTCGATCTCCACGACTCCGCAGCTCGGGCACCGCTCGGCGATGAGCGCGACGTGGCTCGGGGCGAAGTAGAACTCGTCGCCGATGTCCTGGACGAACTGGTAGCCCCCGGCACCGAGGCGGATGTAGTAGCCGTGATAGGCCTTGGCGTCCCTGGTCGGGGGCGGGCCGATGTCTCGCGGCGTGAACGACACGGGGATCGTGGTGCAGGCCGTGCGTGGCCTGGAGGAGTTGCCGACCTGATCGGTCGCGCTGACCTTGACGCACACGGTGGCCCCGACGAACAGCCGCAGGTTGAGCGCCGCCCGGGTCGTGTGGTGGTATTCGGTGTGGGCGTCCAGATCCTCCCCATGGAAGCCCATGCCGGTCGAATCCATCGGGAACTCGTCGACGATCACGTCGTAGGAGTGGGCGCTCGCGTCACTGGACCACTGGGCGTGCAGCCGGGTCGACTCCTCCCACGGCGGCGTGCCGAGCAGGTTCTGCAGCGGGCTGGCGAACGTCAGGCCGAGCGGTGGCCTGACCTTGGCCACCGGCCGCGGGACGACGGCGTCGGTGGTGACCGACGGCGCCAATGCGCTGGCCTGAGCCGACGGGGCGGGGAAGATGGTCACGCTGGGCCGCTTGGGCGGCGTGAGGTCGCTCGTCCACTG
>DASXCN010000382.1:0-5920 GCA_036491155.1 Solirubrobacteraceae bacterium
GGGGTCCAGAACGTCAGCGCGCCGAGATTCCTGGGCCGCGACACGTGGCAGGTCAATGCCGCCGTGGCGGGCGACCCCGCGGGCGACACCGCCCAGCGCGCCGTCGACGAGATCCGCGCCGTGCAGCCTCCGTTCATCGCCAAGGTGACGGGCGACGCTGCCACCTTCGTGGACCAGCAGAACGCTATCGGCTCACACCTACCCGCCGCGATCGCCCTGCTGGCCGTGCTGACCTTCCTGGTGCTGTGGCTGATGACCGGCTCGGTGGTGCTTCCGGTCAAGGCGATCATCATGAACGCGCTCACCGTGGGCGCCTCGCTGGCGCCGCTCATCCTCATCTACCAACACGGCAACCTCACCGGGCTGCTGGGCTACACCTCGGACGGCGGCGTGGAGCCGACCGACTTCGTCGTCGCCGCCACCGTCGTCTTCGCGCTCTCCACCGACTACGGCGTGTTCCTGCTGGGCCGTATCAAGGAGGCCCGCGAGGCCAGCACGACGACGCCGCCTGACGAGCGCGAGGCCGTCGCGGCCGGCCTGGGGGCCACCGGCCGCGTGGTCACCGCCGCCGCGATCCTGCTGGCGGTGGCCATCGGCGCGTTCAGCACCAGCTCGATCTCCTTCATCCAGGAGATCGGGGTGGCCGTCGCCACCGGCGTCCTGCTCGACGCCTTCATCGTTCGCTCGCTGCTCGTGCCGTCGCTGATGGCGCTGCTGGGACGGTGGAACTGGTGGGCGCCCCCGGGTCTGCGGTGGCTGCACCACCGCATCGCGCCCCGGAAGGCACGGGCGGCGGTGCCTGCGCCGGCCGTATGATCCAGCACGTGCCGACGCGGAGGGCCACTACGGCGTGGTGAAGCGGCTGCACAGCTCGCCGCTCGTGCTGGACTGGCTGCCCGTGGTGGTGGTCCCGATCATTCTGGTGATCGACGCGGCGCTGTCGGCCCAGGGCAAGCCGATCGGGGTGGTCAACGTGCTGTGCGCCTTCGCGGCCTCGCTGCCGCTGGCGCTGCGCCGCCACGTCACCTTCCCGGTGCTGGGACCGCTCGTCGTGGGCGGGGTGATCCTCGTGCTGTGGCAGCTGCACCCGGCCAACACGGTGGTGGTCATCCCGATGATCGCCATGTTCGAGCTCGCGCTCAACGGCGACCGTCGCCGGTCGCTGTGGATGAGCGTCGCGCTGGTGCCGTGCGTGGTCGTCAGCGTGGTCCCGTTCGCCACCGGGTTCTCGCACGTCGCCTCGATCGTGGTCCGCAACCTGGTCCTGGTCCTGCTGGCGATCGCCGCCGGCGAGGTCATCCGCTCGCGCCGCGTGTCCGAGCAGCGCCTGGTCCAGACCGCCGAGCAGGCGACGCTGCGGCGAGTGGGAGAGGAGCGACTGCGCATCGCGCGCGAGATCCACGACGTGGTGGCCCATGCGATGACGGCCATCAACGTGCAGGCCGGGGTGGCCGCCCATCTGCTCGAGCACGATCCGAGCCAGGCCTACGACGCCCTGCGCAACATCAAGCACACCAGCGGGGCGGCCCTCACCGACCTGCGCTCCACCCTGGAGGTGCTCCGCGACCCGTCGGCGTCGGCGCCGCTGGGACCCCCGGCCGGCCTCGGCGATATCGCCGAGCTCACGGGCGGTCTGCGCTCCGCGGGCGTCACCGTCGCGCTGGACGTCGACAACGCCGCCGACGTGCCCGCGCCGGTGCAGAGCGTCGCCTACCGCATCGTGCAGGAGGCGCTGACCAACGTCGCCCGCCACGCGCAGGCGTCGAGCACGACGGTGAGCGTCCGCCGCGTCCCGGGCGCGATCGCGATCGAGGTCACCGACGACGGATCCCGCGCCGCGGAGGCGATCACCGCTGAGACCGCGGGCAACGGCGTGCGCGGCATGCGCGAGCGCGCGGCCGCCCTTGGCGGGACGCTTGAAGTAGGCCCCGCCCACGCGGCCGACGGGGGTGGCTGGCGCGTGCGCGCATGGCTCCCGATGAGCGCACCGCCGCCCAACGGCGCGGCTGTGCCGGCGGGCGAGCCCGAGGGTGGTGAGCTGCGGCGGTGATCACCGTCGAGCTCGTCGACGACCAGGCGCTGGTCCGGGCCGGGTTCCGCGCACTGCTGGACGCCGAGGACGACATCGAGGTCGTCGCGGAGGCCGCCGACGGTGAGAGCGCTGTGGCCCGCGCGCACGAGCACCGGCCGCAGGTGGTGCTGATGGACATCCGCATGCCCGGGGTCGACGGATTGCAGGCGACCGCGCAGATCACCGGCGACCCGGACCTGAGCGGTACACGCGTGGTGGTGCTCACCACCTTCGAGCTCGACGACTACGTGTTCGGGGCGCTGCGCGCCGGGGCGTCGGGATTCCTGCTCAAGGACGTGGAGCCGGCCGACCTGGTGGCCGCGGTGCGCGTCGTCGCCGGCGGCGAGGCACTGCTCGCGCCGCGGCTCACGCGCCGGCTGATCGAGGCCTTCGTGGCCGGGGCACCGGCCGACGGCCTCACGGGGCGCGGTGGCGTGTCAGAGGCCGGCGCGGCGCTCGAGCGGCTGACACCCCGCGAGCGCGAGGTCCTGAGCCTCGTCGGCCGCGGCCGCTCCAACGCCGAGATCGCCCAGCAGCTGGTGCTCTCGCCGCTCACGGCCAAGACCCACGTGGCCCGCCTGTTCGCCAAGCTCGGCGCCCGCGACCGCGCCCAGCTCGTCGTCACCGCCTACGAGTCAGGGCTCGTCGTCCCGGGAGCCGAGGACGAGGCCGGCGCTCACCAGGTCTCGTAGAACGAGCGGTGGTGGGTCCCGAGGAGACCCACTACGCATGCCATCGCAGCTCCACGCCCGCGAGGTCCTCGTAGAGGCGCACGGCGCTCATCTCACCGGCGTCGTCGCCGTAGACGGCCCGGACGCGGCGGTGGATCTGCTCTACCAGCGAGGTGAGCTCGACCGGGACGCCCACATCGCTGGCGAGCTCGACGGCCAGCCCGAGGTCCTTGGTCACGAGCTTCATGGCGAAGCCATCGTCGTAGTCGCCGCGTTCCAGCAGGGGGAGGACGTCACGCTCGAGGAACACCGAGTTGGCCGGTGACGCGACGAGCGCGGTGTGGAGGTTGGACAGGTCGACGCCGGCCTTGACGCCGATGGTCAGCGCCTCGGCGGTCGCGACGGCCTGGATGAACCAGGTGAGGTTGAGCAGGAGCTTGACCGCGTAGCCGGACCCGCCGGGCCCGAGCAGGAAGATGCGCTGCGGATCGCCCATCGCCTCCAGCACCGGGAGCACCCGGGCGAACGTTTCGGGCTCGCCCCCGCAGTAGATGGCCAGCGTTCCCGCCTCGGCCCCGATCGTCTGCCCCGCCACCGGCGCGTCGAGCAGCGCGACGCCGGCGGCATCCGCGGCGGCGCGTGCCCGGCGCCCCACCTCGAGCGAGCTGGTGCTCATGTCCACCACCACCGAGCCCGGCGCCATCGCCGCGATGGCCGACTCGCCGCCGCCGGCCCCGCACAGCACCCCGTCGACCTGGGACGGACCGGGGAGACTGGTGAGGAGGATCTCGGCGCCGCGCACGCAGTCGGCGACGCCGCTGGCCACCCGGGCGCCGTCGGCGGCCGCCCGCCCGAGGGCGTCGGGATCCAGGTCGTACGCGCTCACCTCAAAGCCCGCCGTGATCACGTTGCGGCACATGTGCCCGCCCATATGGCCCAGGCCGATGAAGGCCACGCGCCGGATCGGGTCGACGACGGTCATGCGAGCGAGATCCACGTCGTCTTGAGCTGGGTGTAGGCCTCGAGCGCGTGCAGCGAACGGTCGCGGCCGTGGCCGGAGTCGCGGAAGCCGCCGAAGGGCGTGGCCATCGAAGAGGCGTCGAAGGTGTTGACCCACACCGTCCCGGCGCGCAGCCGCCGGGCCAGGCGCCCGGCGGTGCGCAGGTCGGAGGTCCACAGCGCCGCGGCCAGGCCGTAGCGGGTGTCGTTGGCCAGTTCCAGCGCGTGGTCGACGTCGTCGGCGGTCTGGATGACGAGCACCGGGCCGAACACCTCCTCCGTGACGATCGGGTCACGGCGGTCGTCGGTCTCGATGAGCGTCGGCTGCATGTAGGCGCCGCCGGGCACCGGCTCAGCCCGCTCACCGCCGGTGAGCACCCGGGCGCCGCCATCGGCGGCGCGTTGCACCCGGCCCATGACGCCGTCGAGGTGCTCGGTGGAGATGAGCGCGCCGAGCACGGTGTCGGGCGCCATCGGGTCGGCGGGCAGGAAGGTCTCGGCGGCATAGCGCTCCAGGCGCTCGACGAGCTCGTCACGGACCGGGCGCGCCACCACGACGCGCGACCCGGCATGGCAGGTCTGGCCGGCGTTGTAGAAGATGCCCCAGCCGATGGCTTGCGCCGCGGCCTGCAGGTCACCCGCGTCGGCCAGCACCACCTGGGGGCTCTTGCCGCCCAGCTCGAGCGACACCGCCTTGCCGTTGGACTCCCCGGCGTAGCGCTGGAACAGACGCCCCACGGGCACCGAGCCGGTGAAGGCGATCTTGTCGACGTCGTCGTGGCGGCCGAGCGCCTCACCGGCCTCCTCGCCGTCCTCCAGTCGCGCCAGCTCGTCGAGGTGCTCAGTCATGAGCTCGGCCAGTCGCACCAGGACGCGTCCCCGCTGGGCGGGGTCGGCATACGCCCAGTCCTCACGCTCGAATGCCCGCCGCGCCGCGCGGACCGCGCGGTCGATGTCCTCGGCGCCGCCACGTGCCACCTGGGCGATCTCGCTGCCGTCGCGCGGCGAGACCGTCGCGAACGTCCGGCCGTCGGCGGCGGGGACGAAGCGGCCGTCGATGAACGCCTCGGTGCGCATCGTCATCCGGCGCCGGCGACCGCATGGTGCGCGACCGCCTCCTCGTCGAGCTCGATGCCGAGGCCGGGAGCGTCGCCCACCGCCAGACAGCCGTCATCGTCGACCTGGAGCGGGCGGGCGAGCATGAAGTCGCGCCGCTCGGGGGTCCAGCCGGGCGGATCGTAGGGGTACTCGAGGTAGGGGCCGCCCCCAACCCCGCAGCAGACATGCAGGTTGGCCAGCAGGCCGATCCCGTTGGTCCAGGTGTGGGGGGTGAACCAGCGGTTGCGCCGCAGGGCGAGATCGGCGAGCGTCCGCGCCCCGGAGATACCGAGCGACAGCACCACGTCGGGCTGAAGCACGTCGAGCGCGTCGGCGCTCAGCGCGCGGCTCAGGTCGTCGAAGTCACGTGCCATCTCGCCTCCGGCGATGCGCACGGCGGTGCTCTCGCGCAGCATGCGCATGCCGGAGAGGTCGTCGCCGGCCAGAGGCTCCTCGACCCAGACGACGCCGAGGTCGGCGAGGGCGTCGATGATCCGGCGCGCGCCCTGCGGGTCAAGCGCTGGGGCGATGTCGCCGGCCATCCGCCACCACTGGTTGAGGTCGACCATGATCTCCAGGGCGTCGCCGACGGCGTCTCGCATCGCCGCCACCACGGTCAGGCCCTCGGCGACGCGGTGGCGCGCGATCCGTACCTTTACCGCGCGAAAGCCCTCGTCGACCAGGTCTCGGGCATCCTGCGCGCGATGCTCGGGCGAGCGCAGCTCACCCAGCGACGCGTAGACCGGCAGGCGGTCGGTGGCTCCGCCCAAGAGCGTGGCAACGGGCACGCCCAGTACGCGCCCGGCCAGGTCCCACAGCGCTGCCTCCAGGGGCCAGTAGCGCCCCGCGTGAAAGGCGATCGTCTCCAGCGTGCGGGCGTGGTTGCCCAGCGCCAGCGGGTCGCGTCCGACGAACAGCGGCGCGAAGGACTCGAACCCGTCCATGGTGTCGCCGCTGGCGATCCCGGTCACGCCCTCGTCGGTGTGGACGCGCACGATGGTGGCGTCGAAGTGCGTGCGCGGGTCCGGGTCCCAGGCGGCATGGAAGGGAGGGGAGAGCGGCAGGGTGAGCCGCTCGAGAT
>DASXCN010000383.1:0-3266 GCA_036491155.1 Solirubrobacteraceae bacterium
CGGCTCGGCTCAGCCGTCGGACCGGACGTCGATGCGTCCTTGCCGCCCCTGAACCACGACGCCGCCGCGGCCACCAGGCAGGCGATGATGGCGAACGCGAAGGCCTCGTGCAGCCCATTGCGAAACGGCGCTGAGATGAGCTGGGGGAAGAACGACCGGCCCACCACGAGCGCGTGCTGGTGGGCGGGCAGCTGGGCGAGGACGTGGCTGCCGACGAGGTGCTGGATCGGGTTGTAGCCCAGGAAGGCAGCGAACAGGATCGAGACGGGAGGCAGCTGGGCCACATGGTGCGCGGTGGCCGCGGGCACGCCGTGCGCCTGCAGGCCCGCCGACATCGTGTGCGGGAGCGTCGCGGAGAGGCCGATGATCATCAGCGTGAAGAAGATCCCGATCGACAGCACCTGGGCGGAGTTCTGGAAGGTCTGATTCATGCCACCGCCGGCGCCGCGGTCGCTCGGCGGCAGGCTGTTCATCACCGCGGCGCGGTTGGGCGAGGCGAACAACCCCATCGAGACCCCGTTGAGGAACAGGCAGATCGCGAACAGCGGATAGGGGAAGTTGGTGGGCAACAGCGCGAGCAGAGCAAAGCTCACCGCCGCGCCCAGCATCCCGCCCGTGGCGAACCCCCGCGCGCCGTGGCGGTCAGAGAGGTAGCCGGATGTCGGGCCGGCCAGGAGCATCCCGATCGTCAGCGGCAGGATGTAGATGCCCGCCCACAGCGGCGTGTCGTTGAAGTCGAAGCCGTGCTGGGGCAGCCAGATTCCCTGCAGCCAGATGATGAGCATGAACATCAGCCCGCCGCGCGCCACAGCTGAGAGAAACGTCGAGAGCGTCCCGAAGGTGAAGGCCCGGATCTTGAACAGCGGCAGCCGGAACATCGGGTCCTCGACACGCCGCTCCACCATCGCGAAGGCGATCAGCGAGGCCACCCCGCAGCCGACGAGGAGCAGCACGCGGGGGCTGGCCCATCCGGTCGACGAGCTCCCGTAGGGGCGGATCCCGTAGGTGACGGCGACCATGATGAGGATGAGACCCAGCGCGAAGGTGATGTTGCCCGGCCAGTCGATCCGCGCGCGGCGGGGCTTGGAGAGCTCCTGGAGCTTGAGGTACGCCCACACGGTCCCGAACAGCCCGACGGGCACCGAGATGAGGAACACCAGCCGCCAGCTGATCGGGGCCAGCAGGCCGCCGAGGACCAGCCCGACGAACATCCCCGACACGCCGACGATGTTGTTGATGCCCAGCGCCATGCCACGCTGGTTGGCGGGGAAGGCGTCGGTGATGATCGCCGCCGAGTTGGCCAGCAGGCAGGCGGCGCCGACCCCCTGGACGATCCGGAACACGATCAGGAACAGCGCACCGTCGCGGCCGGTCAGCCAGTCGATGGTGAGAATCAGCGACGCCACGGTGTAGATGACGAAGCCGAGGTTGTAGATCTTCACGCGGCCGTACATGTCGCCCAGCCGGCCCAGGCTCACGATGAGCACGCTGGAGACGACGAGGAAGCCCAGGATCATCCACAGCAGGTAGAAGCTGTTTGCCGGGACCAGCGGGTCGAGCTTGATGCCGCGGAAGATGTTGGGCATCGCGATGAGCGTGATCGACGCGTCGAGCGTCGCCAGCAGCACGCCCAGCGTGCAATTGGACAGCGCGATCCACTTGTAGTTGGGACCGCGCGGATCTGAGCCAGTGCCTCTGAGCGAGCTGAGCGAACGGCGCGCCACGACTCAGGCGACCTCGTGGGCCCGGGCCAGCTCGGGCTCACGCACGGACTCGACCCGCGCCGCGGAGCGGTGCTCGTTCATGGCCGGCACGAGGAACCCGGCCAGCATCGCGATAAGCAGGAAGAACGCCTCGAGCACGAACGAGTAGGTGAAGCCCTTGACCGTGGGCAGGCCGTGGGAGACGTTCTTGGCGAGGAACGTGGCCACGATCTGACCGCCGAGTGCGCCGCCCAGGGTTCGCATCACCGTGTTCATGCCGCTGGCCGCGCCCGTCTGGCTCGGCGGGACCGCCTGAACCACGAGGTTGCCCAGTGCGGCGAAGGCCAGCCCAATCCCGACGCCCAGGAGTGCCGCGCTGATCAGCATGTCGTACGGGTGCCCGTGGGCGACGGCGAGCAGGCCGAAAGACAGCGCGGTGATCCCGCTGCCCACGATGACCGCCAGCCTGGAACCGAAGCGGCGCGCGACGCGGCCGGCGACGGACCCCAGCAGGCTCATGCCCAACGCGGCGGGCAGCAGATACAGGCCGGCAACGACCACCGAGGCGCCAAAGCCGAAGCCGGTGCTCGTGGGCAGCTGCGCGAACTGCGGGAAGACGAGGAATGAGGCATACATGCCGGCGCCGAGCAGGAACGCCACGAGATTGGTGGTCCACACCCCGCGGATGCGCATCATCGCCATGTCGATAAGCGGTTCGTCGCTGTGGATCTCCACCATGATCCAGGCGGCCGTCGTGGCCAGGCCGAAGGCCAGCAGCCCGAGCGTCTTGGGCGAGCCCCAGCCCCAGGTGATCGTCTCGGAGATGGCGATGAGCACGCAGCAGAAGCCGATGCTCATGAGGGCTGCCGCCAGCCAGTTGACCCGGCCGGGGACGCGGACCGGAGACTCGGGCACGAACAGCTGCGTGCAGACGGCGGCGGCCACGGTGACGACCAGCGGGATCCAGAACAGCCAGTGGTAGTTCAGGTGCTCGACGATGAGCCCGCCGAGCACGATCCCGATGCCCCCGCCGACGCCGAGGACCGACGAAAGCAGCCCGATGCTGCCCGCCACACGTTCGCGCGGGAACTCGTCACGGACGATCCCGAACGCCAGCGGGAAGATGCCGCCGCCGGCGCCCTGGATGATGCGCCCGGCGATCATCGGGGTCAGCGAGGTCGACAGTGCCGAGACGACGGTGCCGACGGCGAGGATGACCAGCGTGATGAGCAGCAGCCGCTCCTTGCCGTACATGTCTCCGAGGCGGCCGAGGATTGACGTGGCCACCGACGCCGACAGCAGATAGCCGGTGAGCAGCCACGTCACGCCGGTCTCGGTCGTGTGCAGGCTGTGCTGGATCGAGGGCAGCGCGGGGATGACCGCAGAGCTCAGGATCGAGTAGCTCATCCCCGCCAGGGCGGTGACCGCGAGGATCAGGTTGGGGTGGACTCCATGATCCCGATGTCCGCCGGTTGACACGCCACGGTACTCTAGCGGAATGATGATTCCGGCCACGCAGCCGGAGGCCACCTCCGGTCGGTGCGGGTGGACTGCGCTCGACGC
>DASXCN010000384.1:0-7321 GCA_036491155.1 Solirubrobacteraceae bacterium
CGCGGCCTGCTCGTCGGCGCGCAACCGCTCGACCAGCGCACCCATCGCCAGGCAGGCGGCGCCCCCGCCGGGCAGGGTGGCCACCTCCTCGGCACTGGAGCGCAGCATCGCGATCTGGACCTCGCGGTCCTGATGGCGTCCGAGCAGGTCCTGGAGACCCTTCAGGGACTTGACGAACGGCGTGACCGCCTCCTCGTCAAACAACTTGACCCCGAACAGCTCCAGCAGATAGCGCAGTTCCTTGGCCTTCTTGCGCAGCTCGTGGTAATCCTCGGCGGGGCTGTCGCGTTCGATCGCCCGCCCCATGGTCACGACGCGCTTGTAGACCTTGCGGATCCGCTTGCCCGTCACCGCCCCGATGGGCCGCGCGGCGCTCGGCCGATCATGCGGCGAGCGCTCCACCATGGTCTCCAGCAGCCGGTCCCAGTCATCGAACAGGTTGGCAGAGCGCAGCGAGCGCAGGGCCCGGGTCATGTCGGCGCGCGCCGCCAGCCGGGTGTGGGCGAGCACGGGGACCAGCGGGTCCAGGTCGCGGCCCATGGCCGCGGGCAGCAGCGCGCGCAGGGAGTCGAGGTCCTCCAGGTACACGTCGAGGTCGCGCGCGGGCCCGGTGGCCTGCTGCAGCCAGCGAAACTCGGCGCGAAAGCCCGGGAGCTCGCCTGGGGGGAACACGGCGTGGAACTGGCGCTGGACCGTGCGCGAGCGGCGCACCGCGATCCGGAGCTGATGCAGGTGCTCGGGGTCCTCCCCGCTGATCGCCCCCTCCGTGTTCTCGCCGATCACCCCCAGCAGCCGGCGCAGCACGGCGCTCGCCGCGACGTCGGCCCGCTGGTCATAGGCCAGCGGCACGTCGACCTTGGCCTTGACCACCGCCGTACGCATCTACATCAGCGCTCCCAGGCGCGTCACGGCCTCGTCGATCTCGGCCGCGGTGACGATGAGCGGCGGCTCGAGGCGGATCGTGGCCGGCCCAGTGGCGTTGACCACGAGACGCTGCTCAAGCAACGCGCGCTGGGCCAGGTCCGTCGCCGAGACGCCGCGGTCCAGGTCGACCCCCACCATCAGGCCGCGGCCGCGGACCGTGGCGACGGCCGGCAGCTCGGCCAGCGCCGCGGACAACCGGTCGCCCAGCGCGCGCACGCTCTCCAAGAGCCCTGGATCTGAGCAGATCTGGACCGCCTCCAGCGCCGCCGAGGCCACCAGCGGGCCCCCGGCGAAGGTGGAGCCGTGGTCACCGGGCTGAAGCACGTCGGCCAGCCGGGGCCCAGTGATGAGCGCCCCGATGGGCAGTCCGCCGCCGAGCGCCTTGGCACTGGTCATGGCATCGGGCACGACCGGGGTCTGCTCGTAGGCCCATAGCGTTCCCGTGCGCCCCATGCCGGTCTGGATCTCGTCGAAGATGAGCGCCGCGCCGGTGCGGTCGCAGGCGTCGCGCGCGGCGCGCAGCAGCTCGTCGGAGAGCGGGTGGATCCCCGTCTCTCCCTGGATGGGCTCGAGCAGGACCGCCGCGGTGTCCTCGTCGACGGCCGCCGACAGGGCGGCCGGGTCCTTGGGCACCACCTCAAACCCAGGCACCAGGGGTGCGAACGGCGCCTGCTTCGATTCCTGTGGGGTCGCCGACAGGGCGCCGTAGGTGCGGCCATGGAAGGCCTCCTGGAGCACGACGATCTTGCCACCCGGCCGGGCACGGCGGGCCAGCTTGATCGCCGCTTCGTTGGCCTCGGCGCCCGAGTTGCAGAGAAAGACCTTGCCGCCCAGCGAGCTGTCAGACAGCGCCTGCGACAGCCGCATCGCGGGGGCGGTGTAGAAGAGGTTGGTGGCGTGGGTGAGCTGTCCCACCTGGTCGCGCACGGCGGCCACCACGCGCGGGTGACAGTGGCCGACGTTGAGGACCGAGATGCCGGCCAAGAAGTCGAGGTATTCGTTGCCGTCGGAGTCCCACAGGCGAACCCCGGAGCCGCGCACGAACTGCACCGGCGCACGGGCGTAGGTGCCGATGGCGTAGCGGCGCTCGAGCTCCTGGAGATCCTGGAGCGACGGGGTGCTCATGTGGTCGGTCCGATCTTGGTCCCCTGGCCGGCGTCGGTGAACAGCTCCAGCAGCAGCGAGTGAGGCACCCGTCCGTCGACGATGTGGGCGTAGGAGACGCCGCCATTAATGGCCTCCAGGCAGGCCGCCAGCTTCGGCCGCATGCCCCCGGCGACGGTGGGCAGAGCCGCCGCGACCGCGCCGGCGTCGATCTCGGAGATGACGCTGGTGGGATCGTCGGGGTCGCGCAACCAGCCTGCGACGTCGGTCAGGAACATGATCTTGTAGGCGCGCAGGGCGCGGGCCACCGCGCCGGCGGCCTCGTCGGCGTTGATGTTGTAGGAGTTGCCCTCGCGGTCGGCGCCGACGGAGGCGATGACCGGGATGTAGTCCTGGGCGACATGGTTGAGGACTTCGACGTCGACGCGCTCGATCCGCCCGACGAAGCCGATGTCCTGCCCCGACGGCGCCGCTTGGCGGGCGGCTCGGAAGAGCAGGCCGTCATCACCGCACAGCCCGATGGCCGGCTGGCCGTGGCGGTTGAGCAGGAGCACGATGTCCTTGTTGACCTTGCCGACCAGCACCATCTTGGCCACCTCGACGGTCTCGGCATTGGAAACGCGCAGGCCGTCGACGAACTCGACGGGCAGGTCCAGGCGGCGCATGTAGTTCGAGATGTCGGGGCCCCCGCCGTGGACGACGATGGGGTTCATACCGACGTACTTGAGCAGCACGACGTCACGCGCGAACTCCTCTTTGAGCTGCGGGTTGCTCATCGCCGCACCGCCGTACTTGATCACCACCGTCTTGCCATGGAACTCCCGGATATAGGGGAGCGCCTCCAGCAGGGTGGCGACGTCGCGCGTGACTCTGTCCCCGCCCACCACTAGGTCGTGTAGTCGGCGTTGATCGTCACGTACTCGTGGCCGAGGTCGGAGAAGAAGATCTCGGTCTCGACGCCCTCGCCGGGCAGGCCGATCTCATACTCGACCTCGTCGCGCGCCACCGCGGCGGTGAGCGCCTGCGGGTCATGGGGCACCAGGCCGCCCCGGGCGCACACCGGCACGCCCTCGATCGCGATCTCGACGGGCAGCGGCGCAGTCCCGGGCAGCGCGGCGCCGACCGCCTGGATGATCCGGCCCCAATTGGGGTCCCCGCCGTACAGCGCTGTCTTGACCAGCGGGGAGTTGGCCACCGCGCGAGCCGCGGCGCCCACGGCGCGCTCGTCGCCGCCGCGCACGACGACGCGCCCGACGCGACGCGCGCCCTCCCCGTCGCCGATGACGAGCAGGGCCAACTGGCGCATGAGCGCGTCCAGCGCCTCGCCGAAGCGCAGCTCGTCCTCGGTCTCGGGCTCGATGGCCACGCCCGACGCGCCGCTGCACTGCAGGATCACGGTGTCGTTGGTCGAGAGCTGGCCATCGACCGAGACGCGCTCGAAGGAGCGCTTGACGCACACCCCCAGCAGCAGGTCGGCGGTCTCGGCCGAGAGCACCGCGTCGGTCTGGATGAACACCAGCAACGTGGCGAAGCCGGGGGAGATCATGCCCGCGCCCTTGGTCTGCCCGGTGATCGTCACCGTGCCCGAGGGCACCGTCACCTGCAGGCGGGCGCGCTTCTCGAAGGCGTCGGTGGTGTGGATCGCGGTGGAGAAGGCCGCGTCGCCGTCGGCGGACAGGCCGTGGGCGGCACGGACGATCCCCTGGGTGATCTTGTCCATGGGCAGCGGCACCCCGATCACGCCGGTGGAGCACACAGCCACCTGGTCCTCCTTGACCCCGGCGACCATCGCCCCCATACCTTGCATCTTGGCCGCGTTCTCGAAGCCCGGACGGCCGGTGGCGGCGTTGGCGTTGCCCGAGTTGACCACCACGGCGCGCAGCGCACCCAGCCGCGCGCGCTCGCGGCAGAGCAGCACCGGCGCCGCCTGCACCCCCGAGGCGGTGAAGCGCGCCGCGCTGGTGGCCTCCGGCGCGTCGCACACCATCACGCCGACGTCCGGGGAGCCCGACTGCTTGATGCCCGCGGCCACCCCGGCGGCACGAAAGCCCGCCGGTAGCCCCTCGCCCTCGAGCTCGGTGACGTGGTCGGGACATGGCACCCAGCGGCTGGCAAAAAAGCTCAAGTCACCCCACCCCCACCCCGATGCCCTCCCCCTCCGGACGCCCGAACATCAGGTTGAGGTTCTGTACCGCCTGTGATGCCGTGCCCTTCCACAGGTTGTCGAGCACGCTGAAGGCGATGACGCGGCCGGTGCGATCGTCGGTGTGCACCGAGAGGCGGCAGATGTTGGTCTCGCGCACGGCGCGAACGCCGGGCGGCGCGCTCACCACCTCGACGAACGGTTCGTCGGCGTAGGCCTCTAGATAGATCGCCCTGGCGTCCGCGTGGCTGAGCCCCCCGTTGGTGGGCGTGACGTAGCAGGAGACGAGCTCGCCCTGGTCGAGCGGGATGAGGTGCGGCGTGAAGGTGATCGGGCGCTCGGCCCCCAGCACGGCCAGCTCCTGCTCGATCTCGGGCGTGTGGCGGTGACGCGGCACGCTGTAGGCGTTCATGTTCTCATCGACTGAGACGAAGTGGGTCGCGTCGGTGGCGCCGCGCCCGGCGCCCGACACGCCGGACTTGGCGTCGACGACGACGTCGGCGATCAGCCCCGCCCGGGCCAGCGGCGCCAGGGCGAGGATGGCGGCCGTCGGATAGCAGCCCGGGTTGGCCACCAGGTCGGCGCCCGCGATCTGGTCGCGGTAGTGCTCGGGCAGCCCGTAGACCGCCTCGCCGAGGAGGTCCGGCGCCGGATGCGGGCGATACCACTCCTCATAGACGGCGGCGTCGCGCAGGCGAAAGTCGGCGCTGAGGTCCACCACCTTGACCTCGCGGGCGCGCAGCTGCGCCACCAGCTCGGCGGCCGCGCCATGGGGATAGGCGACGATGGCGGCGTCGACGTCGGCATGGCGGTCGAGGTCGAGCTCCTCCATCACCAGCGGGACGCGGTGGTGGGGGTAGAGCTCGTCGACGCGGCGGCCGACGTCGGAGCGCGAGGTGACTGTCGTGAGCATGAACGACGGGTGCCGGTGCAGCAGCCGGGCGCACAGAGCGCCGGCGTAGCCGGACGCGCCGAACACCGCGACCCTAGGAGTCACGCACCCTCCCCTCGAGCTGCGCGGCCAGCGCCGAGGCGATCTTGCGCCGCCGCGTGGCCACCTCTTCGTCGGTGAGCGTGCGGTCGCGCGCGCGGAAGCGCAGGCGCAGGGCGAGCGACACGTGGCCGGCGCCGACGGTCCGCTCGTCGCGGTAGACGTCGAAGACGTCGGCTCCGGCGAGCAGCGCGCCGCCCGCTGCCCGCACCACCTCAAGCACCTGGGCCGCGGTCACCGTGTCGGCCACGATCACGGCCAGGTCCTCGCGGACCTCGGGGAAGCTCGTCAGGTCCTCGTAGAGGACGAAGCGCACATGCTCGGCGGCGACGTCGAGGTTCACCTCGAAGGCGGCCACCTCCGCGTCGAGATCCCAGCCGAGGGCCACCTCGGGGTGGATGCGCCCGACCCAGCCCGCAGGCACTCCGGCAATGAGGATCCGGGCGGCCTGCCCGGGGTGCAGGAACGGCGGCGCGTCGGGGTCGGCCTCGACGGTCCAGGGCACGTGAACCGTGTCGAGCATCCCGGCCAGCACGCCCTTGGCGGCGAAGAAGTCCGCGCCGCGGGGCTCGGGGTCGCGCCACGTCGCGGGGCGCACGGGGCCGGAGAGCAGCGCGGCGACGTGGTAGGGCTCGGAGGGCAGCGCCGCCGGGTTGGCGGCGTCGGGCAGATACACGGCGCCGGCCTCGAAGAGCCGCAGCGCGGCCGCCCCGCGAGAGCGGTTGCGCTGGCCGACGTCCAGCAGCGAGCCCAGGAGCGTGGTGCGCAGCCGGGACTGGTCGCTCGACATCGGGTTCTCGAGCTCGACCACGGGACGATCGGCGATGCGCAGGCGCCCCACCTGCTGAGGGCCCTCGAAGCTCCAGCCGACGATCTCGTGCAGCCCCTGACCGGTCAGCGCGTCGGCGGCGTCGCGGCGCAGTCGCTGGACCTCGGTGAGCCGTCCAGAGGCGCCGTGGCGCGAGGGCAGCGTCGCCGGCAGGTCCTGGAGGGCGCCGAGCCGCGCCACCTCCTCGATGAGGTCCGCCTCGCGGGTGACGTCGGTGCGGCGGAATGCTGGCACGGTCACCTCAAGACCGTCGGGCACCGGAGCGACGGCGAACTCGAGCGCGGTCAGGATCTCGGCGCAGCGCTCGCGGGGGACCTCGACGCCGAGCAGGCTCTTCACCCGCGCGTCGCGCAGGACGACGGTCTTGAGCGGCGGGCCCTCGCCCCCGACGTCGATCGTGCCGGGGAGCATCCGCGCGCCGCATAGCTCGATCATCAGCTGGGTGGCGATGGCCTGGGCCTCCAGGCACTGCTCGGGCGCCAATCCCTTCTCGTTGCGCCCCGAGGCCTCGCTGCGCAGTCCGAGCTTCAGCGACGTCTGATGGATGTTGGCCCCGTCCCAGTTGGCGACCTCCATCAGCACGCGGGTGGTGGTCTCGTCGACCTCGGAGCGCGCGCCGCCCATCACCCCGGCGATCGAGGTGGGGCCCTCGTCGTCGGCGATGAGGACCATGTCTGAGTCCAGGCGGCGGCTCTGGCCGTCGAGCGTCTGCACCGCCTCGCCGTCGCGGGCGCGGCGGATGGTCAGCTGGGCGCCGGCGATGCGGTCCAGATCGAAGGCGTGCAGCGGCTGGCCGGTGAGCAGCATCACGTAGTTGGTGATGTCGACGATGTTGGAGATCGGCCGCTGGCCCGCGGCCATCAGCCGGGCCTTCAGCCACGCCGGCGAGGGCCCGATCTTCACGTCCTCGAAGACCCGCGCGGTGAAGCGGGGGCACAGATCGGGGCACTCGACGATGATCCGGGCCGCATCGAGTGGGGCGGGCGGGGCGGGATCAGCGGGGTCCTCGCGCCACGGGGCGGGCGCCAGCGGCGCGCCGGTGGCGGCGTGGACCTCGCGCGCGACGCCGTAGATCCCCAGGCAGTCGGGACGGTTGGGGGTCACCTCCAGCACCAGTACGTCGGTGGCGATGGGCAGCACCGACTCCAGGGGCGTGCCGGCCGCCAGCGCGTCGTCGAGGACCATGATCCCGTTGTGGTCGAGCCCGATGCCGACCTCGTCCTCGGCCAGGATCATCCCGTTGGAGGCCTGGCCGCGCAGCTTGGCCACCTTGAGCTTGGTCCCGTCGGGCATCACCGAGCCGGGCTTGGCCACCGCCACCGTCTGCCCG
>DASXCN010000385.1:0-5478 GCA_036491155.1 Solirubrobacteraceae bacterium
TGGGTCCCGGGCGCCCCACCGATCGTCGCCCAGAACGCCGCTGACTGCGGAACCGACCCAGCTGGGTACATGGCGCAGCGCCCGGGGTTGAGCGTGTTCACGCTCCACGACGGCGAGGTCTACCTCACCTACGCCAGCACCAACCGCGGCCTCGAAGTTGTCATGACGTACTACGGCATCCTGGACCGGACGCCGTTGGGCCGCAACGAGGGCGAGCCGGCCTACCCCACGTGGATGCACCGCCACGACGAGTTCGCCGCCGCGTGAGGAGGGTGACGCGATGACGGCGCACGCCATCACCCCGCAGGTGGAGTCCCGCCTCGTCCCGGCGGCGGTGGCCGCGGCGGTCCTCGTCGCGGCCACGGCAGCGTGGGCGATCCTGGCCCGGCGCATGGCCGGCATGGACATGAGCCCCGGCGGCGGGGCCGACGGGCTCGGGTCCCTGGGCTGGTTCGCCACCACCTGGGTGGTGATGACCGCGGCCATGATGCTCCCCGGCTCGACGCCGGCGGTGGTGCGTGCGGTCCGGGAGCGGCGCCCTGCCGCCGCATCGACCGCTGCCTTCGTCACCGCCTACGGCGCGCTCTGGCTGCTGGCCGGGCTGGCCGGCTACGCCGGCGTACAGACCGTGCGCGCGCTGCACCTGGGTGCGCTGAGCTGGGGCTCGGCGGGGCGCTACATCGCCGCCGCGACGGTGGTCGCAGCCGGGCTCTATCAGCTCACTCCCGTCAAGCGCCGCTGGCTGGAGCGGTGCGTCGCTCCGGAGCCCCTTCTCGGCGGGACCGGTTTCCGGGGCGCGCTGCAGGCCGGCGCCCGGCACGGCGTGTGCTGTGTCGCCTGTTGCTGGACCATCATGGTCGCGCTCTATGCCCTCGGGTTCATGAGCATCACGTGGATGGTCGTGGCCACCGTGTTGATCGCCGGTGAGCGGCTCGTGCCCCGGCGCCCGCTCGCGGTCGCGGCGGTGGCGGTGGTGCTTGTGGCCGCCGGCGCGGGGATCGCGGCGGCGCCTGCGGCCGTACCCGCGCTGAGCATCCCGGCGTCAGCGGGCCACCACGCCATGGGGATGGGGATGTAGAAACCTTCGCCCTGACCGATGAGTTTCATCGCTCGGTGTGGTCTCAGCGGATACGAGTACGTTTGACAGGGCGCCGTCCCGCGCCCAACCCCCGATTACCGGCGCTCACGCCGCCGGCCATAGGCGGGGGCAAAGGGGGCTCCTGCCCTCGGGACGCCGGTCAGTGACCTGCCCTTTCCGGCGGGGCGTCGTGAGCGTGAGTTGCGAGGCCGCGCCCGTCGAAAGGAGCATCCGATGACCGTGCACAAGTCGTTCAAGCGCTTGGTGCGCGCGCGCATGGGCAAGACCGGGGAGAGCTACACCGCGGCCCGGGCGATGCTGTTGCAGGCGGACCAGGCCACGGAGGCACCCGCGCTGAGGCTATCCACCTCGGACGAGAAGATCCGAGAGCGGACCGGCCGGGGCTGGGAGGAGTGGTTCGCCATCCTCGATGAGTGGGGCGCCGCCGAGCGCCCCCATCGGGAGATCGCCCGTTGGCTGGCCGACTACCAGGGCCTGCATCCGCTGGCGTGGAACGTGCAGGCCGTCGTCTCCAGCTATGAGCTCACCCGCGGACTGCGCCAGGTCGGCGAGAAGGACGACGGCTTCGCCGTCACCGCCTCGAGGACCGTGGCCGTCGACATCGAGCGGCTCTACGACGCGTTCGTGCAGGAACGGCGACGCGCGGGCTGGCTGCCGGACGGCCGGCTCGCCACGCGGACGGCCACCCGGCCCAAGTCCGCCCGCTTTGACTGGGCGGACGGACCGACCCGCGTGAACGTGACGTTCCTGGCCAAGGGACAAGGCAAGAGCACGGTCGCGCTCGAGCACCGCCGGTTCGCCGACGCCGAGGAAGCTGACCGGATGAAGGCCTACTGGCGCGACCGGCTCGCCTCGCTCAAGCATGCCCTCGAAGCATGAGCACCCCCGCACTCTCACACTCACGAAAAGGATCACTGCGATGAACGACCAGACCTCCCACCCCATCACCGACGTGCTGAGCATCGGCGTCCCAGTCACCGACCAGGATCGAGCCCTCGCGTTCTACGTGAACACGCTCGGTTTCGAGAAGCGGCGCGACATGCCGCTGCCCCAGGCCGGCCGCTGGATCGAGGCGGCGCCCCCCGGCGCGGCCGTGACGATCGCCCTGGTGCCCGCCCACGAGGGCGTGCCGTCCGGGGTCGAGACCGGCATCCGGCTCAAGACCGGCGACGCCGCCGCCGTCCACCAGGCGTTGCAGGCCCAGGGTGTCGACGTGGGCGAGCTCCTGAACTGGCCCGGCGTCCCCCCCATGTTCGCCGTCCATGACCAGGACGGCAACCGTCTGGAGATCGTCGAGGTCGACTGACGCCCAGCGCTCTCATGCCGCCGCGGCTCGCCGGGCCGCGGCGGCGCCGTCACATCTCCCGGGTCCCGCGGGTCACCTTCACGACCGCTCATCCGACGTGACAGGAGGGTGCCGCCGATGGCACGGGTTGACGGAGTACCGCAGAGCGAGGCCGGCCCGGTGGTCAAGCTCGTCTACCGCTTCATGCGCCGCGGCATGACCAAGATGACCGGCCGCGCGCCGGCGCACGGCAGCGGCATCGAACCCGTCGAGCTCTGGGCCCACCAGCCCAAGATGCTCAGCGGCATGGGCAAGTTCGCCGGCTAGCTACGGCGTAAGCGCGACCCAGGCTCGGGCGATATCGGCGCCGAGGCGGCAGTTGCCGCGGACGATGTCGAGGTTGACAGCCACGCTCGCCCCGCCGGTGTGCTGGTGGATGTACTCGAGCAGGAACGGGGTGACGTCCTTGCCGCGCACCGATCCTGCCTCGGCAGCGGCGAGGGCCTCGGCGAGCAGGCGGTCGTGGAGTGCCGGGTCCAGCTGGGCGCCGGGCGGCAGCGGGTTGGCGACGAGGATGCCGCCCGGCAGGTCAAGCGTGTCGGCGGCGCGCATCACGCCGGCGATCTCCTCGGCACTGGTCACCGGGTGGTCGACGGCGTAGCCGCTGTCGGTCAGCCAGAAGGCCGGGAAGCGGTCTGAGCCGAACACGAGGACCGGCACGCTCAGCGTCTCCAGCCGCTCCAGCGTGGCCGCGATGTCGAGGATCGACTTGACCCCGGCCGACACCACGGTGATC
This sequence comes from Solirubrobacteraceae bacterium, assembly GCA_036491155.1. Classification (GTDB taxonomy): domain Bacteria; phylum Actinomycetota; class Thermoleophilia; order Solirubrobacterales; family Solirubrobacteraceae; genus Palsa-465. The sequence goes on from DASXCN010000385.1 coordinate 3,181, forward strand.
CGGCAACGGCCGAGAACCCCGAGGTCGGCCGACTCGTCAAACGTCGTGCCGGCGTCGCGGTGCACCCCGCCGATCCCGCCGGTGGCGAACACGCGCAGGCCGGCCTGCGCGGCGAGCAGCGCGGTGGCCGCCACGGTGGTGCCGCCGGTCGTCCCCTGGGCCATGGCGACCGGGAGGTCGCGGACGCTGAGCTTGAGCGCCGCGTCGCTGGCCGCCAGGCGCTCGAGCTCCTCAGCCTCCAGGCCGACGTGCGCCACGCCGTCCAGCATCGCGATCGTCGCCGGGACAGCGCCCCGTTCGGCGACCGCCTGCTCGAACTCGCGCGCCGCCCGGATGTTGTCGGGACGCGGCAGGCCGTGGGTGATGATCGTCGACTCCAGCGCGACCAGCGGCTGCCCGTCACGCAGCGCACGGGCGACCGGCTCTGAGACAACCACTCCTGGGGGCGCCGGCGTCACCGGCGCACCGTAGCGACATGATGTCCGCGATGGCACCCGAGTCTGCGACGACCGCGAATGAGCACGCGCCGTTGTCGATCTGCACGCTTGGAGATCTGATCCTGGACGTCATCGTCCTCCCCGAGCGGCCGCTGGTGCCCGATGGCGACACGCCGGCGGCGATCCGGCTCACCGCGGGCGGTCAGGCCGCCAACGTGGCGGCGTGGGCCAGTGCCCTGGGCGCGAGGAGCCGGCTCATCTGCGCACGGGGCACCGACGGCGCCAGCGCGTTGGCCGCGGCTCAGCTCGCCCTGCATGGCGTCGAGGTCGGCGGGCCCGTCGTCGATGGCCGCGGCGGGGTGGTGGTGTCCGTGCGCAACGCCCACGGCGAGCGGACGATGGCCTCCGATCGCGGCGTCGCCGCCATGCTCGAGCCGTCGGACCTGGAGCGCTCCTGGCTGTCGCACTGCGACGTGCTCCACGTGTCGGGCTACTGCCTGTTGCGCGAGCCCATGGCCGACGCCGCCATCGCGGCGGCTTCGCTGGCCCGCCGCGTGACCGTCGACCTGGCCTCGGCGCACGACATCGAACTGCTCGGCGCCCAGGCATTTGCGGAGCGCCTGCAGGCCCTGGGGCCGGCGCTCGCCTTCGCCACCGAGGCCGAGCGGGCGGCGGTGCCGGACTTCGACACCACGTGGGTGATCAAGCGGGGCGCGCGCGGTGCACGGTTTCCCGAGGGCGAGTACCCGGCCCCGGAGGTCGCGGTGCTCGACACCACCGGTGCCGGCGACGCCCTCGCGGCGGGCTACCTGGTGGGCGGCCCGCAGTGCGCGCTGGACGCCGCCGCGCAGTGCGTCGGGCTGGTGGGCGCAATGCCCGTCGCGTAACCGCGTTGTGAGCCTCGTGTGAGCGCGTTGTAGCCCCCTGGACATTCCCTGTGGCCAGGCATAGAGTCCGGCCGCGTGTGCACCCTGGGGGGCGCCGTGGCCCGCAGGGTGCCCGGGAGCAGGGCGGCGCATGGGCGACGTCCGTGAAATGGGCTGGTGATGAAGATGCGGGACGTCAGTCGGCGCAGGTTCCTTCAGATCGCGGGCGGCGGCGTCGCCACGACGCTGTTCTCGGACAGCATCGCGCGGGCGCTGTCCATTCCGGCCAACCATGCCACCCGGTCGATCCGAGATATCGAGCACATCGTGGTGCTCATGCAGGAGAACCGGTCCTTCGATCACTATTTCGGGACCCTGCGCGGCGTGCGCGGCTTCGGCGACCCGCACCCGGTGACGCTGCCCAGCGGCAAGCCGGTGTGGTTCCAGGCCCAGGGCGGCACCGTCGTCCCGCCGTTCCGGCCCGACGTCGGCAACCTGGCGCTCACCTTCATCGAGGACCTCGACCACACCTGGGCGGGCACCCACGAGATGTTCAACGGCGGCAACTGGGATCAGTGGCTGCCGAGCAAGACGACGACAGCCATGGCCCACCTCGAGCGCGGCGACCTCCCCTTCCATGCCGCGCTGGCCGACGCCTTCACTGTCTGCGACGCCAACTACTGCTCGCTGCTGGGTCCCACCGACCCCAACCGCTACTACATGTGGACCGGCTGGGTGGGCAACGACGGCAAGGGTGGCGGCCCGGTGATCGCCAACGACGAGCTCGGCTACGACTGGCAGACCTATCCTGAGCGCCTCCAGGCGGCCGGGATCAGCTGGAAGATCTACCAGGACATCGGCGACGGTCTCGACGCCGCGGACTTCTGGGGCTTCACCGGTGACCCGTTCATCGGCAACTTCGGCGACAACTCGCTGCTGTACTTCCACCAGTACCAGAACGCCCCGGACAACAGCCCGCTGGCCGAGCTGGCGCG
>DASXCN010000386.1:0-16060 GCA_036491155.1 Solirubrobacteraceae bacterium
GCCAGGCCCGGCCAGAACTCCGCCAGACGCGTGAGCGCCCGCCCGGAGACATCGGCCACGCCCACCGCCCCGTCGGCGATGTCCACCCCGCCCAGCACGCCCATCGTCACCGCGACCGACAGCGCCAGGGCGTCCAGCGCGTACCCGCCCTCGAGCACCGCCCCCACCGGCACGCCCAGCTCGCCCGCCACCCCGCGCAGCGACCGGGCCATCTCGCCGTAGCCGTCCGCGGTGACGCGGCACTCTGCCAGCGGGTCCTCGGCGTGGGCGTCGAACCCGGCTGAGATCAGCAGGAGCTGCGGCGCGTACAGCCGCGCCAGCGGCACCGCGACGTGGTCGACGAGGGAGCGGAACTCGCGGTCCCCGGACCCGGGAGCGACGGGCAGGTTGACCGTGAAGCCCCGCCCGGGGCCACTGCCCACGTCCGAGGCCGGCCCGGTCCCGGGGTACAGCGGGGACTGGTGGATGGAGCAGTACAGCACCCGGGGCTCGGCGTGGAAGATGTCGTTGGTCCCGTTGCCGTGGTGGACGTCCCAGTCGAGGACCATCACGCGCTCCAGGCCGTGCGCGTCCAGGGCGTGTTGGGCCGCCACTGCGACGCTGTTGAACAGGCAGAAGCCCATGGCCCGGCCGGCCTCGGCGTGGTGCCCGGGCGGGCGATGGATCGAGAAGCCCGTCGGCGCGCTGCCCGACACCAGCCGGTCCACCAGGGACACGGCGCCGCCGCAGGCGTGCAGGGCGGCGGTGAATGAGCCGGCCGAGACGACCGTGTCGGCGTCGATCCGCGCCCCGCCACTGGCAGCCATGCGCTCGATCAACTCGATGTGGCGCGGCGGATGCACCGCCTCGAGCACCGAGCGCTCCACCGCCGGCGAGCTGACGCGCTCGAAACCGAGCCACCCGCGAGCCTCCAGTTCGCGGTCGATCGCCACGATGCGAGCCGGCTGCTCAGGGTGCGGTCCGGTGTCGTGATCCAGCGACGAGGGGTGCTGCAGGAGCACGGGCGGGGCGGCAGCCATCGCCGAGTACCGTACCTGCCCGTGCGCACGCAGCAGAGCGAAGTCGCCGTCGTCGGCGCAGGGGCCGCCGGGCTCTACACGGCGCTGCGTGTGGCGCGGGCCGGCGTCCCGGTCACGCTCATCTCGGCCGGCCCGTTGGCCGGCGCCTCCAGCTACTGGGCCCAGGGCGGCCTCGCCGCGGCGCTGGCCGGCGACGACAGCCCCGAGCGCCACCTGGCCGACACCATCGCCGCCGGGCGTGGCTGCGTGCGCGAGTCCGCGGCCCGGGTGCTCTGCGACGAGGCCCCGGCAGCCGTGCAGGACCTCACGGACCTCGGGGTGACCTTCGACGCCGACCGCTCCGGGCGGCTGGCGCTGGGCCTGGAGGGCGGTCACTCGGCCCGGCGGATCGTCCACGCGGGCGGGGCCGCCACCGGGCGGCGCATCATCCGCCAGCTCTCGGCGCTGGCCGCCGAGCACCCGCGGATCACGGTGCTGGAGGGCCGGCGGGCCACCCGGATCCTCAGCGCCGACGCGCGCGCCGCGGCGGTGGCGCTGGACGACGGGGCGGTGATCGCGGCCGGGGCGATCGTCCTGGCCACCGGGGGCGCGGCGGCCCTGTGGCAGCGCACCACCAACCCGCCGGGGGCAATCGGCGCCGGGTTGCTGCTCGCCCACGCCGTCGGCGCCCAGCTCGCGGACCTCGAGCTCATGCAGTTTCACCCCACGGTGGTGATCGGGGGAGACGGATCCCACCCACCCGACGGCTTCCTGGTCACCGAGGCCATCCGCGGCGAGGGCGCGCACCTGCTCGACGCGTCCGGCCAGCGGTTCGTCGATGAGCTGGCCCCCCGCGACGAGGTGGCCCGGGCCGTCCAGCGCCAGATCGACTCGAGTGGCGGCGTCCCCGTGGGGCTGGACATGCGCGAGGTGGATCCGGCCCTGTTCCCCAACGTCGTCACCGCGTTGCGCGAGGCGGGCATCGATCCCGAGCGCGAGTTGATCCCGGTGGCCCCCGCGGCCCACTACATGATGGGCGGCGTGGCCACCGATCTGCACGGCCGCGCGTCGCTGCCGGGGCTCTACGCCGTGGGCGAGTGCTCCTGCACGGGCCTGCACGGGGCCAACCGGTTGGCCTCCAACTCGCTGAGCGAGTGCTTCGTCTTCGGCGCCCGCGCCGCGCGGGCGGCACTCGAGGAGCCCGGCACGGTGCCCGCGGTCGCCGAGGCGCCGGCGGCATCCGAATGGCCCGCGGCTGACACGCCCGCCACGGTGGCGATCGGCGCGCAGTCGCGCGCGGCGCTGTGGCGCCATGCCGGCCTGGAGCGCGACGGCAAGGGCCTACGCATCCTCGCCGGCGACCCCCATCCGCTCGTGCGCCTCATCGCGGCCGGGGCGCTGGCCCGCGAGGAGAGCCGCGGCGCTCATCTGCGCCTGGACTTCCCGGATCGATCGGCGCTTCTCGACGGCCGGCATGTCACCATCACTGCTGGGTCAGAACCCACTCTCCACACCTGGTCATAGACCCGGGCGTGGTTCGACGCACCAAGATTCCACTTAACATGGAATTAATAAATGCGGCGGGGCGAGCTTCACACGGCGACGGGATACTCGCCGGTAGGTAACCCTTGGCTCCAGCTGGCCGGCAGGGAGTCGAAAGGAGTGGAGAGACCCCGTATGTATCGGTTCAGTCGCGCGATCTACCGGGAGATCGCGAACGAGATCATTGAGGATCCGCACGCCGGTTGTCCGCACGCGAATCACGAGCGAGTGCTGCGGGCGTGTGAAGCCACCGTGGAGCGGATGGCAACCGATCGGCATTACTTCGCGCGCCCGGCGCGGACGCTGTTCAACGACATTCGCGCCTACTTCCCGATGAGTGCGCAACCCCGCATCCTGCATGTGATCGAGCAGTACCTGCGGTTCGCCGACGAGTTCCTGCGCGTGCAACCGCACAACGGGTTCGACCTTTACGGCAACCCGCTGCAGTGCCGTGCCAGCACCCGCAAGGGCACCCCGTGCCAGCGGATGCCCCTGCCCCGCAACGGCTACTGCCCCTCACATCAGCATCTGGCCGAGACCGAGGAGCTACCGGCGCTGGCCGCATAGCGAGATTGGATAGTTGGGCCCGCTTGCGCGGGCCCTCGGATTGCGTCGGCGGCACACCGGTAGGGTGCGGTGAATGCTCCTGGGGGTCGACGTGGGCGGCACCTTCACCGATGCGGTGTTGGCCGTCGACGGGCGGCTGATCACCGCCAAGGCCCCCACCACCCCCGAGGACCAATCCGAGGGGGTGCTGGCCGCGGTCCGGGCGGTGCTGGAACGCGCCGGGGCCGACGCGAGCGCGGTGACGGAGTTCTCCCACGGGATGACGGTGGCCACCAACGCCCTGCTGGAGGGACGCGGGGCGCGAACGGCGTTCATCGCCACCGAGGGCTTCACCGACATCGTCGCCCTGGGGCGCCAGGACCGCCCCGAGCTCTACCGGCTGTGCGCCACGCGGCCCGAGCCGCTCACTGCCCCCGACGCCCGCTTCGGCGCGCCGGAGCGGATGACCCCCGACGGGCCGCTGCGCGAGCTGGACGCCGACACTGCGGCGCGGTTCGTGCGCACGATCGCCGAGGCCGGGGCCGACGGGTTCGAGGCCGTGGCCGTGACGCTGCTGCACTCCTATCGCCACCCCGGGCACGAGGCGGCCATCGGCAACGCGCTGAGCGAGGCCATGCCCGACGTCCACGTGTCACTGTCGCACGAGGTGGTGGGCACCTTCCGCGAATTCGAGCGTGCCAGCACCACCGAGGTCGACGCCGCCCTCTCGCCCCTGCTCGGCGGCTACCTGCGCCGCTTGGTGGCGCGCTGCGACGAGGCCGGGCTGCCCGAGCCCGCGATCATGCAATCCAGCGGCGGCCTCATCGACTCCGAGTCGGCGGCGAGCCATGCCGCGTGGACGGTGCTCTCGGGACCCGCGGGCGGGGCCGCCGGAGCGGCCTACATCGCCCGGGCCAGCGGTGCGGCGGACGCGGTCTGCTTCGACATGGGTGGGACCTCGTGCGACGTGTGCGTCGTCGACGACGGCGCGGTGCAGGAGGAGAGCTCGGGGACGATCGCCCGGCGGCCGCTGGCCCTGCCGATGGTCGCGGTCCACACCGTCGGCGCCGGCGGCGGCTCGATCGCCTGGCGCGACCGGGGCGGGGCGCTGCGCGTCGGGCCGCGCTCGGCGGGCGCGGACCCCGGTCCCGCGTGCTACGGACGCGGCGGCACCGAGCCCACCGTCACCGACGCCAACCTCGTGCTCGGCTACCTCGCCGGCGACGCGCCGCTGGCGGGGGGCATCGCCCTCGACCGCGAAGCCGCAGAGCGGGCCATCGGCGAGCTGGCCCGGGATCTGGAGCTCGAGCCGCTGGCCTGCGCCGAGGGGATCATCCGCGTGGCCAATGCCGAGATGATTCGCGCGCTGCGCGTGGTCACGGTGCAGCGCGGCGTCGATCCGCGCCGCTACGCACTGCTGGCCTTCGGCGGCGCCGGGCCGTTGCACGCCGCCGCCATCGCCGCCGAGCTGGGCATCACCCAGATCGTGTGCCCGCGCGCCTCGGGGGTGCTGGCAGCGCTCGGCCTCGTCGTCTCCCCGCGCCGGCGCGACGTCCAGCGCAGCGTGTTCCTGGGCGGTGACGCGCTCACCGGCGAGGCGGTGGCGGAGCTGGCGGCCGAGCTCGGCGCCGCCGCCCGCCAGCAGTTGCACGAGCCCGACGCCGAGCTGCGCGCGGTCTATGAGCTGCGCTACCGCGGCCAGGCCTTCGAGCTGGCCGTGGAGGGCCCGCTCGAGCCACAGCCTGCTGAGCTGCGCGAGTCCTTCGAGGCGCTGCACGAGGAGCGCTACGGCTACCGCGACGCCGACCAGGAGCTCGAGCTGGTGACCCTCCGCGTGTCGGCGACGATGCCCGGGGCCGACGTGTCGCTCGGCGAGGCCGGCGGCGCCGACGAGGTCGAGCGCGGATGCCGGATCGCGACGCTTGACGGCGAGGAGATCGAGCTGTCGGTCCTCCGGGGTACGCCGGCCCCCGGGACCACCATCGAGGGGCCCGCGGTGATCGAGCTGCCCGAGTCCACGCTGCTGGTACCGCCCGGCTGGGCGGGTGAAGTGGACGACACGGGCACCGTCCATGTGTGCGCGCGCGACGAGGACTGATGGACCCCGTCGAGCTTCAGGTCCTCACCGGTGCGCTGCACGCCATCTGCGAGGAGATGGGGGCGGTGCTGATCCGCTCGGCGCACTCCGCCAACATCAAGGAGCGGCGCGACGCCTCCACCGCGCTGTTCACGCCCGAGGGCGAGATGGTCATGCAGGCCGAGCACATCCCGGTGCACCTGGGGGCGATGCCCGCGGCGGTGGCCTCGGTCCTGGGCGAGGACCACGCCCCTGAGCGCTCGTGGATCCTCAACGACCCCTACCGGGGCGGCACCCACCTGCCCGACATCACCGTGATCACGCCGGTCTTCGCGGGAGGCGCTGACGGCGATCCCGGCGATCCCGGCGAGCTCGTGGCCTTTGCCGCCAGCCGCGCGCACCATGCCGACGTCGGCGGGCCGACCCCGGGATCGATGCCCGCCGACAGCACCACGCTGTCCGATGAGGGGGTGGTGATCGAGCCGCGCGTGCTCGACGAGGACACCATCGCCGAGCTGGCCGGTCAGATGCGCCGGCCCGACCAGCGCCGGGCCGATCTGCGCGCCCAACTCGCCGCGGGCCGCGTGGGCGCGCTGCGTCTGGCCCAACTCGCCGAGCGTGTCGGGGTCAGGGCGCTGCGCGAGGCCTACGACGAGGTGCTCGACTACGCGGAGCGGCGTACGCGGGCCTGCCTGGCCGACCTCGACGACGGTGAGCACCAGGCCGAGGACGTGCTGGAGGCGCGCGAGGGCGACCTGCGCATCGTGCTGCGCGCGACGGTCTCCGGGGACGAGCTGACGCTCGACTTCACGGGCACCGACGCTCAGCACGAGGGCAATCTCAACTGCCCGGTGGCCGTGACGCGCTCAGCGTGCTACTTCGCCGTCCGGGTCCTGTCGGACCCCGACATCCCCGCCAACGCCGGCGCCTACCGCCCCATCCGGGTGATCGCGCCGGAGGGATGCCTGCTCAACGCCCGCTCCCCGGCGGCCGTCGTGGGAGGCAATGTCGAGACCTCGTCGCGGGTGGCGGACGTGGTGTTGGGCGCGTTCGGCCGCGCGCTGGGCCAGGGGACGATGAACAACGTCACGCTCGGCGACGAGGACGTCACCTACTACGAGACGATCGGCGGCGGGCAGGGCGCCTGCCCGGACGCCGACGGCCCCAGCGGGGTGCACGTCGCCATGAGCAACACGCTCAATACCCCCATCGAGGCTCTGGAGCTCGAGTTCCCGATGCGGATGGTGGAGTACTCGCTGCGCCGTGGCTCGGGCGGGGCCGGGCACTTTCACGGCGGCGACGGGGTGGTGCGCGAGATCGAGGCGCTGGCGCCGCTGCACTACTCGCTGATCACCGAGCGCCGCCGCCACGCCCCGCCTGGGGCCGACGGGGGCAAGCCGGGCGAGCCGGGGCGCAACCTGCTCGACGGCGAGGAGCTTCCGCCCAAATCGATCGGCGAGCTGACCCCCGGTCAGCGGCTGCGGATCGAGACCCCGGGCGGCGGGGGGTTCGGCCACCCGGACTGACGCACTCGCGTCGGGGCAGGAGCCGGGGGCCAAGTGGCGTACCATTCAGCACAACCACGCTGAAGCCACCGCAGCATGGGGGCAAGGGACCCGTTCCCGTTTAAGCCCGAGGGAGAGATACAGAGGCGTAGTTTCAGCCCGGTTTACGGAGGGCTGAAACACGCGATTTTGCAGCTAGGTTTGGCGATTCCGGGTATCTCGCCTATTATCCCCTGCGTTCTGACGCTGCCGTTGCAACGTAAAGGCTGCGCGCGCAGGACTCCCGACAAACCCAACCGTCTCCCCCTTTACCTCTTATGCCGATTGCTTTTAAAGAATGGGCCGTCACCGTGCGGGCACTCGCCGAAGGCGAGCAGCTTCTGACGCTTCGCAAGGGCGGCATCCGTGAGCCAGAAAAACATTTCAAGCTGGACTACGAGCGGTTCTTTCTGTACCCGACGTTTGACCACCAGCGTTCCGACCTGGTGCGTGAGTCCCACCGTCCCGAGCTGTCACGCGCGCTCGAGGAGGGCGTGTGGTCCGATGGCGAGCCGCATCCGCAGGCGCTGCACCGCGGAGAGCCGCTCAACCAGCCTGACCGGGTCCGCATCCGCGCCTGGGCTGAGGTCGCAGGACACTTCACGATCACCGACCGGCGTGCCGTCGACGCCCTGTCCCCGTTCTACGTGTGGACGCCCGACTATGCCGAGAAGCGACTGGCTTGGAAGCGCCGCCATCCGCTCCACGTGATCCTGCTGCGGACCTACCGGATCCCGCGTCCGGTGACCGTCAAGGTGCGCGAGGAGTACGGCGGTTGCCGCTCATGGCTGGAGCTGACGCGCGACCTCCCGTTCGAGGGCACTCCGGTGCTGTCCGACGAGGAGTTCGATCGGGCGTCCGAGGCGATCAGGTCGATCGCCTCCGACCGCCAGCCGGTCCTCGTCTGACGTCGTTTGCCTTCCGGAATCGCCGGGTCCGCGCACCGCACGGGCCCGGCGAATCCGCGACATGACCTGGGTCGAATCGGTCTCGGCCTCATTCACGGCACGCCACGACGAGAGGGCGACCGACGACGCGCGCCAGGTGCTGCAGTCGCTGGAGCGCACCCGCCGCTACCTGGAGGGGTACTTCGCCCGGACCCCCGGCGAAGTCACCCTCGTCCTGCATGGCGGGCCCGCGGGCCTGGTCGCCTCCAACCCGATGATGCCCCTGGTGTGGCTGGCCACCGCGCCCGCCGCCCGCCGCTACGTGGTGGGGTGGGCGGGACGCAGCGTGATCCATATGCTCGAGCCGCGACTGCTGCGCGGACGCGCGTCCAACGTGCCGGGCTCGGCGGAGATGCTCGAGTACGGCGCCGCCTGCCTGTACGCGCGACGGGTGGTGATCGCCTCCAATAAGGATCTGGCGCCGGTGATGCCCGCCCTGCGTCTGCCGCGGGAACTGCGCTGGGCCTGGCTGCTGGAGGGCGCGGCGCGCTGGTTCGGCGGCCAGACCGCGCACTCCCGTCCGGCCATCGCGCGGCGCCTGCGCGAAGGCGGCCCGCCGAGCTTTCCGCCAGGTCCCCGCGACGCGGCCCTGCTGGGCGGGACGGTCATCGACCTGCTCGCCCGCGAGGAGGGCGCCCAGACCGCGGCGCGCTTCGCCTGCCGCCTGCACCCGCAGGGCCCCCGGGCGGCGCTGTCTGCGGCGTTCGGCGGCCGCACGCTGGCCCACACCGAGGGGGCGTGGCGGTCGCACCTGGCCCGGCTGGCCGGCGCGCAGTAGGCGACCGCGCCGGCCCGCCGCCTCTGGGCACACCCCGAGCGGCCGCCGGCCGCCACCTCCGGGGCGCTCAGTGCACGGCGAGCGAGAGCAGCCAGACGAGCAGCGCGCCGAGGGCCAGCGCCACCAGCAACCCGGCGAGCAGCCGTAGCGGGTCGACAGGGCGGCTCGCCGCCCTCGGGGTGACCACGTCAGCCTGGAGCAAGACCTCACGGGCGGTCTGCACGCCGGACATCGGAACCATCACGTCGCGCGGGCCGGCGGCGAGAAAGTCGGGGACGTCGAACCCGGCGCTGCGCCGCAGCATGCTGGGGACCCCCTCCTCGAGCAGAAGGCCCTGGATGAACTCACCCTCGGTCTCGTTGCGCGCCCACGCGACCTTGACCAGCTCACCCTCCGACAGCTGCGGCTTGACCTTGCGCAGACGGCGGTGGCGATCTGACTCGTAGTCGGGCTCCTCGCCGGTGGCCTGCAGGACGAGGGGCAGCTTGCAGTCCGGGCAGAAGCGCTGCTCGGCGTCGAACCGCGACGCGCACTGGGGGCAGACGAGCGAGGACTCGTGTACCCGTTCGGCCATGGCTACAGGATCTCTAAGTCCGCGTCGGCGACTTCGCCGTCGCGGATCTCGTAGGTCCTGACCTCGGGGTCTCCGTTGGCCAGGCCGATGATGATCCACAGCACGCCCGGCCAGTCCTTGGCGAAGTTGATGTCGGTCTGCGACGGGTAGGGCTCGCTGCGGGTGTGGGAGTGATAGATGGCCCCGAGGTCCAGCCCCGCGTCCTCGATCTCGTTGTAGATCCGCAGCTGCTCGGACGGATCGATGACGAAGCGGAACACGCTGGCCTCGGTGTTCGTCGTCCGGTACACCTTGACCGCCCCGCCGTCGCGGCTGGAGACCAGGCCGCAGCACTCGTTGGGGTTGTCGGCGTGAGCATGGGCGACCATGTCGTCCACGAGGGCCCGGGGGATGCGCATCGCGCTGCTCACTGTAGCCCCTGGACCAGCCCGTACGGGACGGCTCTGGCCGGTGTCCCTTTGGGCATCGACAGTCCGATCACCGCGTCGTGCTGAGCCTCGTTGGCCATGATCTGACAGACGAGGCTGATCAGCTTGGTGTCGTCGACTTCGATCAGCGCGACGAAGTAGGCGCCGATGGTCACCTGCTCGAGCCTGAGCAGCAGGTTGAGCGCGTCCTGCGAGCCCTTCAGCTGGCCCAGCCGCCCGGCCACGTTGCGGTTGGCGAGGTAGCGGTTGGCGGTCTTCGTGCTGTCGGGCCCGGACGGCGCGACTCCCCCGCGAGCCTTCAGATGCGTCTCGAGCGCGGCGATGTGCGCCCGCTCGTGATCGGCGAACGGCGACAGCCTGCGGCGCGTCCGCGAGTCCAGGATCGATGAACCCAGCACGTAGCGGTAGCAGTAGAGCAGCAGCAACTCCAGGCCGACGAGCCGCTGCAGCCGCTGGGTCTCGGAGATCGGAGCCTCGCTCGTGCCCGATGTCGCCGTGCCGTTGGTGGAAATCGCCGCGGTGGCCGCAGCGGGGAGCGTCAGCAGGCCGGCCGTGCCCGCCGCGCCGGCGCCCAGCAGCTCCCGCCGGGTGGGCACGCGACCGCTCACGCCGCCCCGGTCACGAACGGCCCGGGGACGGGATCCTGGCCCTGCATCACGCGGCACATCGCCAGGTGCTGGGAGTCCACGGTGAGCACCGAGGCGACCGCGGCGCGTACCGCCCCGGGTGACAGCCGCGGGATCCAGTCCAGATAGCTCGAGATCTGCAGCGCCTCCAGCGAGTGAATGACCGCCAGGGCGCCGGGACCGTCGGTGGGGTGCCCGATGGCGTAGCTGTCGGCCCGTGGCGGAGGCGTTCCCCCGCCGGCCGTGATCAGGGAGGCCAGCTCCCCGGTGTGCTGGAGCTCCTCCTTGAGGAACTGCCGGAACGCCTTGCGCTGCGGGCGGGTCAGCAGCGGGATGCAGGCCAGGTAGGCGTTCACGGTGCGTCGCTCGAGGTCGAGGGCGCGCTCGAGGATCGCGATGTCCTGGTGGCTCAGCGCCACCGGGGTCTTCTTGACCGTCTTCTTGTCGCTGCTGACCGCGCCGCAGCCGACCAGCACAAGGGCGCCACCGGCGAGCGCCGTACCGGTGCCCGTCAAAAGCGCGCGCCGTGAAGACGCGCCGTCCTCGGTCACCACCAGACGGTGGAGTCCAGGTTCTCGATCTCTTCGACCGGTCGTGTGTAGATCCCCGACGACAGGTACTTCCAGCCGTCGTCACACACGATGAACACGACGTTGCCCTCGTCCAGCTCGTTGGCGATCCGGACGGCGACGCGGGCGATCGCCCCCGACGAGACTCCGGCGAAGAGCCGCTCCTCGTCGAGCAGCTTGCGCGTCCACACGATCGCGTCGTGGTTGGTGACGAAGATCTTGCGATCCAGGAGCGAGAGGTCGATGATCGGCGGGATGAAGCCGTCGTCCAGCGAGCGCAGGCCCTGGACCGGCTCGCCCTGCATCGGCTCGGCGGCGACGATCTTGACGCTGTCGCCGAGCTCCTCCTTGAGGCGCCGGCCGTTGCCCATCAGCGTGCCACCAGTGCCCAGCCCCGCCACGAAGGCGGTGACCTCGTCGAGCTCCTCGAGGATCTCCAGGGCGGTGCCGTTGTAGTGCGCGTCGGGGTTGGCCTGGTTGCCGTACTGGTAGGGCATGTAGTACGACGCGTCGGACCCGGCCATGTCCAGCGCCTTCTCCACCGCCCCGTTGGAGCCCTTTGACCCCTCGGAGTAGACGATCTCCGCGCCGTACATCTGCAGCAGCTGTGTGCGCTCCGGGGTGACGTTGTCGGGCATGACGACCTTCAGGTTGTAGCCCTTGCGCCCGCAGATCATCGCCAGCGAGATGCCGGTGTTGCCCGACGTCGGCTCCAGGATTGTCTGTCCCGGGCGGATGAGGCCCTTGTCCTCGGCGTCCTCGATCAGCGCGCGGGCGACGCGGTCCTTGACTGAGCCCGTGGGGTTGCGGCTCTCCAGCTTGGCCCAGATCCTCACGCCCGGCTTGGGGCTGAGGCGCTTGAGCTCGATCAGAGGCGTGTGCCCGATCGACTGGACGATGTCGCCGTAGCGTCCCCCGCAAGGCTTGTTCTGCAAGGTCTCGGCGGCCATTGCTTCAGGAAGTGTAGCGAGGAACGGTCAGCCCTCCTTGAAGACGTGCCAGACGCCGCCGAAGTTACGGATGCCGTCGCCTTCGGCCTCACCGCGCCGGCCCCCGTCCTCCACGAACGTGTAGACGGGCTTGCCGTTGAGCGTCACCTGCTCAAAGCCGTCACGCTTGATCGTGCCCAGCTTGCCCGTGACGCCGGCCATCTTGGTCACGGCACCGTTGGCCTTGACCGGCGGCCAGGCGGCGAAGCAGTCGTGGGACTTGCACACCAGGTGGCGGGTCGTCTCCGGACCCAGCTCGTAGATGGTCACGCCCTTGGCATTGACGGCGACCGACTCCTTGTGGCCATGGACGCTCGCCCTGCCGACGCCGATCGTGGCGGACTTGGCGAGGGCGATGGCGGCTACGGCCAAGAGCCCGGCCACGGCCACGAGGGCGGCCCTGCTCCATCGGATTCTCATTCGGGGGTCCTCCTTGGTTGGGGGTGGACACCCCCTCAAGGACCCCGGCGGGGAGGAACCCTTCCCGCGGTCAGCCGCCGGCCATGGCCGGCAGGATGACCAGCGTGTCGCTGGCGCCGACGGCCGTGTCCAGCCCGTCGAGCACCCGCACGTCCTCGTCGTTGAGATAGACGTTGACGTAGCGGTTGAGCCCGCCGTCGGCGGCGAACAGCTGGGACTGGGTGTCGGGGTGCTCGTCGGCGACGGAGCGCAGGATCTCCCCAACCGAGGAGCCCTCCGCGCTCAGCTGCTTCTCCCCGCCAACGGAAGGGCGCAGCACGGGTGGAATGCGAATGGTGGCCATGACGCGGGTGGGCGGGATCCTATCTGCTGGCAGGCGGCTAGTGCGCGCCGGCGCAGAACGCCTCGTAGTCGGGGAACACGCCCATCTCGTCGTCGGAGATCTCCTCGGGGTGGCGTGAGCAGATCGGGCACTCGGGGTCACGCCGGATCTTGACCTCGTTGATGGTGGCGGCCAACGCGTCGTAGAGCAGCAGCCGGCCGATCACCGGGTCGCCCTCGCCGAGGATGAGCTTGATGACCTCGGTCGCCTGGAGCAGGCCCATCGTGCCCGGCAGCACGCCCAGCACGCCGTTGGCTCCGCACGACGGCGCCAGCTCGGCCGGCGGCGGCGTCGGGAACAGGCAGCGGTAGCACGGGCCGTCGTAGGGCTTGAACACCGACAGCTGGCCCTCGAAGCCGAGGATGGCGGCGGACACGACCGGAATCTGCAGCCGCACGGAGGCATCGTTGAGCAGATACCGCGTGGGGAAGTTGTCCAGGCCGTCGACCACGATGTCGTAGCCGGGCAGGATGTCCATGATGTTGTCAGGGCCCAGCCGCACCGGGTACTTGTTGACCTTCACGTCGGGGTTGAGCGCGTTGATCGTCTCCTCGGCGGAGTCGACTTTGGGGACGCCGACGCGCTGTGAGTTGTGAATGACCTGGCGCTGGAGGTTGGAGAGGTCGACGGTGTCGTCGTCGACGATGCCCAGCGTGCCGACGCCGGCGGCGGCCAGGTAGAGCGCCGTCGGGGAGCCCAGGCCGCCTGCGCCCAACAGCAGCACTTTGGCGTCCAGAAGCTTCTGCTGGCCCTCGGCGCCGACCTCGGGGAGCAGGAGATGGCGGCTGTAGCGGTCGCGCTGCTCGGCGGTGAGCGTGCGCGGCGTCTCGACCTCGTAGCCCCGGTCCTTCCAGAGGGTGAAGCCGCCGGTCATCGACTCGACGTGCTCGTAGCCCAAGTCGTCGAGCAGCGTGCGCGCCGCCCAGGCCGAGCGGTTGCCCGACTGGCAGTAGAGGACGACGTGCTGGGAGCGGTCGGGCGCGGCGCCCTCGATCCGGGACTCCAGGTAGGACTTGGGCACATGCTTGGCCCCGGGGATGTGCCCGGTGCCCCACTCCTCAGGCTCGCGGACGTCGATGACCAGCGCGCCGTTGGAGGACTGCTCACGCACGGCGGCCGGATCGATCTCCTCGATCCTGCTCTTGATCTGGCGGAGGACTTCGGCTCCGGACGGGCTCATCGTCGAAAACTCCTCAAAGGCGACATGGATTCCAATACTTCACGGAGTATAGCGCCGCGCGAGCTGCCGGTCAGGGCGTCACCAGCTACTCCGGAATCGCTGCAGTAGCAGGCAATCCTCGGCGCTTGTACTCATCGTAACGAGCGCGCCAGCTCTCTGGCGTCAGCGGTCGCCTCGGGCCGTCCCCGGCGATCACCGCGTCCAACATGTCCAGGCAATCATCCCAGCCCGTGGCGTCCCGGGCCGCCTTGTCGGCGCTGTCGAGGAGCACGCTGAAGGACAGGCGGCACGCGGCCCCGCGGTCGCGCTCTGAGAGCTCGAAGGTGAGGACGTCCTCGCCCCAGGTAAAGGTCAGCCGGCGAGGCGGACTCACCTCGCGAAAGTCGCCGCTCATCGCCGGGTAGCGATCTTCCGCGAAGCGGAAGGTGATCGGCGCGCCGACGCGCAGGTCGTCGAACTCCACAGTGGTGGGAAACCACTGGGCCAGGCGGGCCGGATCAGTGATCGCGTCCCAGACCTGTGCGGTGGGGTGCGGGAACGTCCGCTCGAAGCGGACGGCGGGGCTGCCGTCGATCTGCTCATAGCTGCCGGTGGCGGTGGGCATATGTGCTCAGTCCTCTCTGTTGGGGGGGTCGGTCTCGTCGAGGTGGGCGGCGAGCGCGTCGAGGTGGCGGTCCCAGAAGCGCCGGTACGGCGCGAGCCACGCGTCGAGCTCCGCCAGCGGCCTCGCATCCAGCTCGTAGACCCGTCGCTGGCCGCTGATGCTCACGCGCACCAGCCCCGCCTCGCGGAGGGTGCGCAGGTGCTTTGAGGTGCCCGGCTGGCTGAGGCCGAGCGCAGTCGTCAGCTCGCCGACGTCACGGGGTCGTGCCGCGAGGAGCTCCAGGACGTGGCGGCGGTGCGGATCGTTGAGGGCGCTCCAGGTCGCCATAGATGCCATACAGGAAATATAACCGATTGGCGATGTACGCGCGCCTCTAGCATCGAGCGCCCAGGCATGCGTCCGCCGGTCGACCACATCCAGGCCCCCGCCTTCCCCCCGCGCCTGACGTGGATCAACGTCGCGCCGCTGCGCATGGACCAGCAGCGCGGACGCCCGGTGCTGGTGGAGTTCTGGGACTTCTGCCGCCCCAACTCGATGCGCACCTTGCCCTATGTCCGGGGCTGGCATGAGCGCTACGAGCACGAGGGCCTGCGGGTGATCGGGATCCACTCCTCGGGGTTCGCGCCCTCCGCCGAGGCCGAGGCGGTCCAGGCGGCGGTGGCACGGCTCGAGGTGGCCCACCCGGTGGTGGTCGACGCCGACCTTCAGATCTGGCAGGAGTACGGCAACCTCGGGTGGCCGGCGCGCTACCTGTTCAACGCGGAGGGCCGCCTGTCCGACTTCCACTACGGCGAGGGCGGCTACGACGAGACCGAAGCGGCGATCCAGGAGCTATTGGGCGTGCAGCGCCCGCCCCTGCTGCCCATCCGCCCCGAGGACGCCCCGGGGGCGATGCTCCTGCCCCAGAGCGAGGACGTCGCCGGGCTCTACAGCGGGCCCTACGAGGCCGGCGGCGTGTGGGCAGTGCTGGAGGGCCAGGGCATCGTGACGGCCAACGGCCGCACGATCCGCGTCGACCATCCCGGCGCCTTCGAGGTCATCGCCCACCCGGTGAGCACCGCCGGCGTGCTGGACCTCAGCGTCTCGGACGGCGTGATCTGCCACGCCGTGTGCTTCACCCCAGGTCTGGCCGATCCGGATCGAGCAGATTGACCAGCCGCGGCGGGCCGGCCGGATCGGTGTCCTCGACGATCACGCAGAACCCCGTCCGGTAGGGGCTCTGTGACGCGTCCGGGCCCATGAACGCGGGCTCGTGGACCCAACAGCCGGCGTTGACCAGGCGACTGCCGTGGGCGGTCACCCACTCGGCTGGGTCGTTGCCGGGCAAGGGGCCCGCCCGGTGGGTGTGCCCGAAGATGACGTAGGGAGCGGTCACGCCCAGCCGGGCGCAGACCTCGTCCATCCCCTGCAGTCCCGAGCGTCGCAGGGCCGGGCCCGAGACCTCGGCTCGAAGGGGCCCGAGGCCCGCGCGGTTGAGCGCCGCGATCAGCAGCGGCCAGGCCGCCGCGATCGCCCCGCTCCGGAGGCCGCGGCGCTCCCGGGGCCCGGTCAGCGCCCGCCAGCCCCGCACCGACCCACCCTGTAGCCCGCTCCCGCGCCCCGGCACCGCCCCCTGGGCCACCGCGTGAAGCCAGGCGTAGATCGGCGTGAGGATCGCGTCGTAGTCCTCGGCGATGACGGGACCGCTTCCCGCCGCGGCCACGATCCGCCGCATGACCCCCGCGCCGAGGCGCTCGATGCTGGGAACGGTCATGTGGATGTCGAGGTAGTGCCCGTGGGTCGCCCACACGTCCGGCCGCAGCCACACCCCGGGATAGGCGGCGCGCACACGTGCGGGCGCCAGCAGGCCGGCGAGC